>JBAVTM010000346.1:0-3800 GCA_049696195.1 Desulfuromonadaceae bacterium
GTCAACGCCTGATTCTGTTCATCCTGGTGTTGCTTTTTGGTGTTGCCGCACTTTGGAGCTACAGCGCGATGCCGCGTCCCAAAACGGTCAGCACGTTGACCTACAAGACGGGTCAGCAGGCGAAACCGGTGGTTGCTGCAACGGATAAAACAGTACGTTATGATGACGATGGCACCAAGCTGAAAATCGCTCTTCTTGATACAGAACCGGCAGTTTTCAAGGGGTATCGTCGCAACATTTTCAGGCCTGTTTTTGTCGATGAGATGAAAGTTGCCAAACAACAGGCCGTGGCAATCAAGCCACCACCTCCGCTTCCCAAAGTGACTGCGCCACCTGTAATGCCGGTGATAATTCAACCTGAATCCGCCCAGCTGGCACGCTTCACTTTTCTGGGGTTTTTAAAAAAAGGGTCTGTCAAAACTATTTTTCTCGCGAAAGATAAGGATATTCTGCTGGTTAAAAAAGGGGACAGGGTAGCCGACCGTTATGAAGCGACCGAAATTTCAGATCAGGCGTTAACGCTGACTGTTACCGATACCGGCGCTGAAATTGTCATCCCTTTGATAGAAAACCGGCCTCTTGCCACGGCGAAATAATCACTTTATTTTGAGGAGACGCACTCAATGCGCTACCTGAACCTGACGTTACATATTTTTATAGTCCTCGCTCTGGGCCTGATTCAAGGATGCGCCTCTACCGCGTCACGCACCTTCAAAACTGCCGAAAGACTGGAGGCGGAGGGAAAATATGAAGAGGCGATGTACAGTTATGCGGAATCATTTAAAAGCGACCCGACGGTCAATGAGCCCCGAATCCGATTCTTGAAGACTCGCCAGAAAGCTGCCGATCAGCACTTCAAACAGGGGATGGCGTTGGCGGAAAAGGGGAGTCATGCCGAGGCATTGCCGGAATTCCAGGCAGCTCAGGGTATTGACCCCACCCAGGGTCGTTTCATGCAGCAGATCGAGATCTCCACCCGGTACAAGGATGCTCAGCTTGCGTTTCAGGAAGGGCGCGATTTCGAGAAGGGGAACAAGCTTAAGGATGCACATCGTCAATATATCAAGGCCGCCGAGCTGTTTCCCAAAAACACCGAATATCAGACTTCCCTCGATCGAATTACCCAACTTCGCAAGAGCAAACTGGAAGGTTATGAACTGCGCCTGAAATCTCCCAAGCCCATAACACTCAAGTTTAAAGACGCCAAAATGAAGGATGTGTTCAATATTCTTACCCAGCTTTCCGGGATAAACTTCGTCTTCGATGAGGGGATCAAGGATTCACCCGTATCCATCTATCTTGAAAGTGCCTCATTCCAGCAGGCGCTTGACCTGCTCACCAACATGAACAAGCTCAGCACAAAAAATCTCAATGAAACGACCGTGCTGGTTTATCAGAATACACCGGATAAGAGCAAACAGTATGAGGACATGGTTCTGCGTACTTTTCACCTTAACTACATGGACGCAAAAAAAGCGATCAACCTGATTCGCACCATGATCCAGGTGCGCAAGGCGTATGTGAACGAAGATTCAAACTCGATTGTCGTGCGGGATACCGAAGATATCGTTTCAGTAGTTGAAAAAATTCTCGATGCCAACGATCTGCCCGAAGCAGAAGTAGTTCTTGATGTTGAAGTAATCGAAGTCAGCGATAAAAACGCAGAAAATATCGGATTGCTGCTGAGTAACTATAATGTGCAGTTGGGAGCCTTCTCGCCAGCTCCGGATAACAAACTGCTGTCAACAACTCTCGGTGGAGTCACTACGTCAGTGACTGCAGGGACAACCACAACTACTAGCGGCGGTGATATTACAAATCTGGTGCGCGCTTTTACCATGAAGGGCTTTGGCGGGTATGTTACTGTGCCGAACGCGACCTTCAACCTTGGGAAAACACTTGCCAAGGGGGAAGTGCTTTCAAATCCAAAGATCCGCGTGAAAAACAAGGAAAAAGCGAAATTCAACGTCGGTACCAGGGTGCCGATTACAACTACGACGCTGAACGGTACGGTATCGCAGGTAAATGTCCAGTATGTGGACGTCGGAGTTAAGGTCAATGCTGAACCGACCATTCAGCTCAATAACGAAATTTCCATAAAGCTCAATCTTGAGGTCAGCTCAATTCTGACGAAAGAAAAAGTAGGTGCAGACGGTTTGACTACCGTCGTTACCATCGGTACCCGAAATATAGAAACCGTGCTTAGTTTGAAGGATAACGAAACCAGCATTATCGGCGGCCTTATCCAAAGAACCGACAGCAACGATAAAACAAAACTGTTCTTATTAAGTGATATTCCTTTGCTCGGGCCATTGTTTACCAATTCAAACTCATCCAAGGACAAGACCGAACTGATGCTGGCGATTACCCCACGGTTGGTCCGCGGAATACCTGTGCCGCTCCCCGGTTTTGCATCGTTTGAGACCGGTAAAGAGGATCATCCGTCACTTATCAGGCAGATGTCATCGTTTGATCAGGAGCCGGTTTTTGAAGAAGAAGCTCCGTTGAAAGCCGTTGAAAAGAAAATTGTTACACCTTCGGCTGCGGCGCGAAAGACGGACCCGGCTGTTAGCGGATTGGTGCCGCCTGTATCTCAACCCGGTTTTCCCATTCAACCGGCGCAACCGGTACAAAAGACACCTGAACCGGTTGTTTCCCAGCCCGTTTCAATACCACCATCTGCGCTTACACCGTCGCCTGCTCCGGTTCAGCGTACCCTTCTGCAGATTGCTGCTCCTTCGTCAGTAACAGTTGGCCAACAGTTCAGTCTGGATATAAAAATCAGTGACGTCAAGGATCTTGCCAGTGCCCCGTTTGTGCTTACTTATGATCCCGTTTTCGTGGATTATGTGTCGATAACTGAGGGCGCTTTTATGAAAAGCGACGGCAAGTCGACGGCTTTCAGTAGCAAAGTCGATCCTGCCGCTGGTACGGTGACGGTTACGGCGGTTCGGGCAGCTGGAAATACCGGTGTATCAGGCAACGGCACGCTTGCGACGGCATCATTCAGGGCAAAGAATCAGGGGCCCGCAAGTTTTGCCTTCAGAAACACGGCATTTGTAACTTCATACGGTGCTGCCGTAAACATACTTCCATTCAGTACGGCGGTGGATATTCGCTGATGAAACTCATCTCGAATAAAAATGGTTTTACCTACATTTTTGTTCTTACAGTTGTGATGATTATGGGAATCATGCTTGGCATGGTCGGCCAGTCGTGGAAAACCATCAAGCAGCGGGAACTTGAAGAAGAGATGATCTTTCGAGGCGACCAGGTCGCCGAACTGGTTTATCAGCTATTGCTCTATAAAAATTCCAATCTGGCGCCAAATACGGTAAACCTGTTTCTGTGGCCTATTAATTCACCCAAAGGCACTATTCTCGATGAACTTGTGGATATTAAAACTGAAACCTTTGGTAATAAGCCCCCTAAAAAATTTCGTCTCAGGCCATCTGCGGCAATAGATCCGATGACAAACAAGCAGTGGCAGATAGTCAAGCCTGTCGGTGACGTCACCCGCTTTGCTGGAGTTATGAGCGAAAGCACCGATGAACCGTTCAAAAAAAGTTTTAAGAATATCTATGATTCAAATCTGCTTGATGAAAAAAAACAGTACAGCGACTGGTTGTTTACATGGGAATTGAAAAAGTCTTTACCGTAAAATCCGAATACTCCGAGATGATATGTTTGTTTCGCTAAGAGTCTGCAAAGGGCTTTCGCTGATAGAGCTGGTCGTTACCATGACGATTCTAGGTATTCTCGCGGCTGGTGTTTTACCGTTAACCCGGATGGCTGCGCAG
>JBAVTM010000347.1:0-5047 GCA_049696195.1 Desulfuromonadaceae bacterium
GATATAGGCGTCAACCGGGTTCACACCGACGGCAAGAAGCCTGACTGCAACTTCAGCCGGTCCCGGGGTCAGTTCGGAAATATCCTCAAGACGCATCACCTCAGGTTCACCAAATGTATGTACACGAATCGCTTTCATACTTTTCACCCCTTCCGTCAGCACATTTTCTGCTTTTGCTAATTATATCACTTTCTGGCTAATGCGGATCAGATGCATTTGCGGCGAAACATGCGGCACACGGTAATCTCATTCTGCAAAGGCGACCGCCATGATGAAAATAAATCTGTCCCGCAGCTTCTCTCAGATAATAGTGGTAAAATTAGTTCAGGCAACGTTATTGATGCTGCAGAGGAAGGAGCGCGACTCATGACGCCCCGGTTCCATCCACGTCTGGTAAACGGTCCCTTCGACGACCCGGCGGTCTACGTCGATTTCCTCTATGAGCGCCGGGCGTTCCTCTTCGACCTGGGAGACATCCGGGCGCTCCCGCCCCGCAAGATCCTGCGGCTGTCCCACATCTTCGTCTCCCATGCCCACATCGACCATTTCATCGGCTTCGACCATCTGCTGCGGTTATTCCTGGGACGCGAAAAACGGGTCCACCTCTTCGGCCCTCCCGGTTTCACCGCCCGGGTGGAGCACCGGCTCGCCTCCTATACATGGAACCTGGTGGATAGCTATCCCACCGACTTCACCGTGGCCGCAACCGAACTCCATCCGGACGGCGGGAGCATCTCCGCCGAGTTCCACTGCCGGAGCGGGTTTGTGCGGGAGAACGTGCGGACGGAGCAGCTGCAGGGCGGCATCCTGCTGGACGAGGAGACCTTCCGCATCCGCGCGGCCTTCCTCGACCACAAGACCGTCTGCCTGGCCTATGCCCTGGAGGAAAAGAGCCATGTGAACATCATGAAGAACCGGCTGCTGGAACTGGGCCTGCCGACCGGACCGTGGCTGGCGGAGCTGAAACGGGAGACCGTCCGGGGTGAGCCTGACGACAAGCGGTTCAGGGCCTGGTGGCATGCCGAGGGAGGGGTGGTAGAGCGCCACTTCACCCTTGGGGAACTGAAGAAGGGTATCCTGCAGATCGTTCCCGGACAGAAGATCGCCTACGTCACCGACACCGCCTGCACCCCGGCCAACGCGGCAAAGATCGTCGAGCTCGCCCGCAGGGCCGACTACCTCTTTATCGAGGCGGTGTTTCTCGACGCAGAGCGAGAACGGGCCGGCGAGCGGCATCACCTGACCGCCCTCCAGGCCGGGCAGCTTGCCCGCCAGGCGGGAGTCGCCAGGGCGATTCCGTTTCATTTTTCTCCGCGCTACCAGGGGATGGAGGAGAGGTTGCGGGAGGAATTCGGACTATGACAGGAGAAAGGAACATGAAATCAACCGGCCCCGTTGCAGAGGTCGGTACGATCATGCTGGATTATGCCGCGGTCACCGGGCTTTCCCCCCCGGGAAAAACGCCGCGGCGGTATCTCTGGACCGATGCCTTTGCGGTCTGCACCCTGCTGGAACTGTACCGGCAGACCGATGACGGGAAGTGGCGGGATCTCGCCCTGCAGCTCGTCGACCAGGTGCATGCCGTCCTCGGCCGCCACCGCAGCGACGAAGGCCGTAGCGGCTGGATCAGCGGGCTGGACGAAGCCGGAGGGGAGCTGCACCCTACGGTGGGTGGCTTGCGGATCGGCAAGAGGCTGAACGAGCGGGGACCGGGCGCACCGCCCGACGAGCGGCTGGAATGGGACCAGGACGGGCAGTATTACCATTACCTGACCAAGTGGATGCACGCCCTCAGCCGCGTCAGCCGGGTCACCGGGGAGCCGGTCTATGCCGGGTGGGCCGTGGAGCTGGCCAAAACGGCGCATGCCGCCTTCGCTTATGCTCCTTTCCCCGGCGGGCCGAAGCGGATGTACTGGAAGATGAGCATCGACCTCACCCGGCCGCTGGTCCCTTCCATGGGGCAGCACGACCCGCTCGACGGCCTCGTCACCTGCAGCGAACTGCAGGCCTCGACGGGGTGGATGAGACTGCAGCCGCACCTCGTTCTGACAGCCGAGGTTGCCGAACTGGCCGCCATCTGCCGGGGAAGGGATTGGGACACGGACGATCCGCTCGGCCTCGGCGGCCTGCTGGGCGACGCCTGGAGGATTGCCCAGTTGGCAGGCATCGGCATCTTCAGGGATACGTCTCTGCTGGAAGCCGTTGTCGATGCGGCGCTGGCAGGGTTGGCGGCCTTCGCGGGGAGCAGCTCACTCAGTTATCCCGCCGCGTACCGTCTGGCCTTTCGTGAACTGGGCCTCTCCATCGGGCTGAAAGGTGCCGTCCCGCTGCGGGAGTGGTCAAAGAAAAACCCGGAGTTCATTGTCCCCGGAAGCACCCTGCCCCGGAAGCTCGGGGAGCTCGCGGGGTACCTGCCGCTTGCCGGGGAGATCGAGAGGTTCTGGCTGGAGGGGAGAAACAGAGAGTCCGGGACATGGCGTGAACACAGGGAGATCAACATGGTGATGCTCGCCACTTCTCTTGCCCCGGACGGGTTTCTTTCGATCTGATGTGCTCAACCCATGGTGGGCATATGACAATGACTCAGAGGGGTGACACGCGGGAGGAAAAACCGTAACGGGAGGAGTAGCCCATGGGCAGACCGACAAACAACGACTACAACCGGACATCTGATCATTTGCAGGGGCTGATGCGGCACTTCGCCGACCTGCGCGACGGCACCCACGGCGACGGTGCCGTCAGCCGGGCCGACAAGGAGCAGCTCTTCAACGCCGCCGTGAATTACCTCGATCCCTATGCCCGACAGGCCCTGGCCGAGATGAACACGACCCTGCTGCTGGGGAGCGGCACGGTCACCGCCAGCGGCGTCATCCGCTCAGCCGACGGCGACTGTACGGCGCTCTGGACACTGACCTGGCCGGAGCAGGAACGGGCCGGGATCCCGCCGGTCACACTGGAGGCCTTTTACGGCCGCACCTTCCACCACCCCCACCTGCGCGGCGCCACCGTCGGGGTCTGGCCCCTCAACGTCTTCAGCGCCGACGATGCCGCGGTCGAGCTGCCGACCCTGCGGGCCATCGCTGCCGCCGACCTGCACAACCTCGTGTTCCTGCGCGATTACCGCATCGTACCGGCCATCGCCCCAGACAAAGCCCACTGAAAACCGGGGCTTATTGAAAACTGTTTTCAATAAGCCCCGGTCCTGTTACAATAGGTTCAAAGAGAGGAAGGAAGGAGGGATGAGATATGAGAGCCGGAAACATTAACAAGGGCAAGCCCCTGAATATGGAATACATCCCCGTAGAGCTTCATCGAATCACGGAAGAAGAATTCGAGATATGGGATCAGGAACCTTGCCTTGCAAGTGCCGACTGAAGCCCTTACTGAAGAGTAACCAATGGCCGATTCCCTCAAGGATCGGCCATTGGCTACTCATCTAACTGCAGCACAACATTCAAGACTAAGAGGAGGCATTTATGCGAATGCTCATGAACGTCACGATTCCAACAGATCGCTTCAATGAAGCGGTCAGAAACGGAACAGCGGGCCAGAAGATAAATCGTATCCTTGAGGAGCTAAAACCCGAATCGGTCTTTTTTACCGAGCAGGATGGATCGCGCGGAGCAATCCTGATCGTCAATCTGGATGACCCGTCAAAAATACCAGCTCTTGCCGAACCGTGGTTCTTGACCTTCGATGCCAAAGTGAAGCTCCAGATCGCCATGGCCCCTGGGGATCTGAAACGTGCCGGGCTGGAAGAACTCGGCAAGAAGTGGGGATAGGCCTTATCCTGGCGTAACAGATACAGGAATCAATTCAAAAGGCGACCGATTGGCCGCCTTTTGAATTACGTATGCTGTATCCGGAATTCGCCGTGGAACTCCTTGTCGGGGCCGGGCCGTCAGCTGCCATATCCCCCCTGGTAAGGCCCCAGGATCCTTTCCAGATGTGGTTTGAGATTATCAAACAACTGCAGGGTCGTGTCATTCGGGTTACAACAGTAATACGCTGAAGAGGCAAGGTTGAAGTAGATCCGGCAGCCAAACGGCCTGACGCCGTAGATGCCGCAGTTTTTTCGGCCCAGATTGAAAAAGGGGCAGCATTCGGAAGCGCCCTGCCTTTTCGGCAGCAAATCCAGCACCTTCTGCTCATAGGCAAATACGTCGGGCCGGCAGCGGCAGCAGGAGCCGGTCGAGCAGCCTTTATCCCCTATTTCCCCGCGGCAGAAGGAATGATCAATAATCCGGCTGCCGAACCTGTCCGCCGACCGGTAGAGGAAGGAGATCTGCCGCCAGCTATCGCCTCCGGCCCGCTCACTCCAGATGACCCGCCGCTTTAACTTCTCAACCTCCCGCGCAACTGCCGCCTCCCGGTCATCAGACATTCCCGCAATGGGTACGATGCATGCCATCTATTAACTCCTCAAGCAATAATCTGAAAAATCTTTGGATTCAGATACTTTCTTAATAACTTCCTGTCAAGGAAGTATCTGCCCACTTGAGTAGAGTGTTCGTTAGCCGGCGATCTGAATCCCAACATGGCAAAGGCGGCCGATTGGCCGCCTTTTGAATTGAAAACGATTCTGTCCCGAATTTTCTTCCAGAAGTATAGATTGATATGGAACAATCAGAAGACGCATGCGTCAGTCTCTATACTTATCTCCCCTGCGATTCCTGCGCTCTTCCTTATCCTCACGTTTGGCTTCCTTCCGTTCTTCCTTTTCCTCACGTTTCATATCCTTGCGCCGCTCCTTCTCATCCCTGCGCTGTTCTTTCCACTCCTCTTTGGCGGAACGGAAATGTTTGCCGCGATAGCGCTCCTGATCACGCCGATACACGACGTACTCCTGGTCGCGATACTGGTGAATCCGTTCTATCTTATGCCTGCGGAGACCAGGCGGGAGAGCCCGACGATCCATAAAGACCCAGGGTCCCCGGCTTCGGGACGCCCTGCTCCATCGGCCGTCACGATAGAGGTAGTAGTTGTTCTGCACGTAGAAGAGATCATAGGGCAGACCCACCGCAACGTAAAAACCGAGCCGCCCGGG
>JBAVTM010000348.1:0-6721 GCA_049696195.1 Desulfuromonadaceae bacterium
GGAATGGATTATGTGTGAGTGCGGATCGTCCCGGACACCGGGAGCAGGGCCTTTTGCTTCCGGCAGGGAGCTGGTGGAGTTCGTTCTGAATGCCCATGGCGGGTCGGTGGCGGCTTCGGCGCTCCCCGGCGCTCTGGAACATGATTGCCAGGGGTGCGGAAAACCGTTTGTGCTTGAGACCTTCGTGCAGAGCTGTCCTGCCTGCGGCGGCGTCCATGCGGTCTCTCCGCCGCGCGCGGCCGACCCGGCGGCCATTCAATTCGCGGGGAGCGACTTCGTCCTTCCGGTGTGAGCCTGATCATTCTGCCATGAACGGGGGGCGCATAGCCTCCCGTTTTACCCGTCAGCCTCAGGAACTGTCCTGATCAGTGGAATGAGCGCGGGATCAAGAGACTCCATGCGCTCTTGGCCAAGCCCCTCCAGCGCACTCCGCATCCTGTCCGAATCGGCAATGAGGGCCGCCACATCCACCCACTGGCAGCGGTCGGCTACGGAGCGCAGATACCCGGCGCCCCCCTTCAGCAGGCTGACCGCGCCACCGAAGTTCCCGTTCCGCCAATGGTGCAGCGCCACCGCAATCTGGATCACCCCCTGGTAAAAATCACGGGCTTCCCCCTCCGCTCCAATCCAGAGATCTTCCACGGTTTCGTGGCATTCGAACCAGTCGCCGCGGTTAAACTCCCGTATTCCCTGAAGCAGCTGTCCCGGGGGGGTATCGGTGCACTCTCTCTTCATCGGGTATCCATCTATAATCACCTCGAACAACGGTGAAACCGGTTTTTTCGCAGCGGTCAGATAATCGAAAAAAGCCGCATCTTCCGGAGCATTTTCCCCACCATAGCACATTTCTTGACATCTCTGCCACAAGGCTGTTTACTTGAGGGGAGGAGTTGCCGGCGTATCAGCTCTTTTGTTGATTCTGTCCGCCGCACCGATTGCCGGGAGGAACCGTTATGTCGCCCATACCCGCCTATACCCCGCCCGATTTTTCACGACCCGACCTGCTGTCCGCCCCGGCGGCGCGCTTCGAGGCTGCCGCCGCCGACGGTGTCGTCCCCGACGGTTTTCATGCCACGTCGAACCATCCGGAGTACGTTCGTCTGGAGGGGGGAGAATGGGTGCTGGCCCGGGAAAGCCGCATGGATGCGGCCATGATCCTGCGGGGGCGAACCCTGGAGGTCGTCGAGCCGCGACTGGTCGGAAAGGGTGACCTGGTGCTGCTCGGCAGAAGCGAGAACGGTCAGGAGGGGATCTACATCCATACGACCGGCTTCGGGGAGCCAGATGAGGGCGCCGGCAAGTTCGCCTTTCGGACCCGCGGAACCAGGGAGACGCCGTTCTCCCGCTCATACGACGAACTGTACAGCATCCTGCGCCATGACCGCCGGCACGGCTACATCGTCTGGGTGCTCGGCCCGGCCGTGGCCTTCGACAGGGACAGCCGCGATGCCATGGCATACATGGTCGAACAGGGGTACTGCCACGCCCTGCTGGCCGGCAATGCGCTGGCCACCCACGATCTGGAGGCGGCCCGTTTCCGCACCGGGCTGGGGCAGGATATCTACACCCAGACCATCCAGCCGGGCGGCCACTATAACCACCTGGACATACTCAATCAGGTGCGGCGTCACGGCTCCATCCCGCTGGCCATCCGGGAAATGGGGCTGGCCGACGGCATCATCGCGGCCTGCGAACGCCGTCGGGTGCCCTACCTGCTGGCCGGTTCGATCCGTGACGACGGACCGCTCCCCGGTGTCATCGCCGATGCGTACCAGGCCCAGGATGCCATGCGGGCCCATGCCCGTCGGGCAACCACGGTGATCGCCCTGGCGACCCAGCTCCATACAATCGCCTTCGGCAACATGCTGCCCGGTTACCAGGTCACCCCGGAGGAGGGGGTGCGCCCGGTGTATTTTTACGTTGTGGACATGACGGAATTCAGCGTCGATAAGCTGGCCAACCGCGGTTCGGCGCAGGCGGTGCCGATCCTGACCAATGCGCAGGATTTCATGGTCAACCTGCGGCACAATCTGGAGTAAACCGGAGCGCACCGACCGGAGGGGATGCGATATGAACAGGGCTATTCGAATCATCGGCGTGCCGATTGACCTGGGGCAGAACAAGCGGGGCGTGGATATGGGGCCTGCGGCCCTGCGCTATGCCGGCCTGGCCGCGCATCTCACCGGCCTCGGCTACGAGGTGCACGACAGCGGCAATATCAAGGTGCCGATCCGGGGAACCGTTTCTAATGAGGAGGAACAGCACTATCTTCCCTCCATCCGGGCGGCCTGCCATGACGTGTATGCGGCCGCGCGGCTGGCGGTGGAGCAGGGGGAGATACCGCTCTTCATCGGCGGCGACCACACACTGGCCATCGGTTCCATCGGCGGTGTTACCCATGGGGAACCGGCCGGCCTGATCTGGATCGACGCCCACGGCGACTTCAATACCCCGCAGACGACGCTCACCGGCAATATTCACGGCATGACGCTGGCGGTGCTGATGGGGGACGGGTACCCGGGATTGGTCGATGTCGGCCGTCCCGGCCCGAAGCTGGCGGCGGAGGATGTCGTGATGATCGGCATCCGGGATCTTGACCCGGAGGAGCGGGATCGCCTGAAGGAGAGCGGCATCACGGTCTATACGATGCGCGATATCGACGAGCGCGGCATGGGCGTGATTACCCGTGAGGCGCTGGAACGGCTCGAACACCGTGAGCGGCTGCACGTAAGCCTCGATATGGATGCCATTGACCCCCAGTTCGGGCCGGGGGTCGGCACGGTCTCCCCCGGCGGCATCACCTGCCGGGAGGCCCAGCTGATGATGGAGATCATCGCCGACTCGCACCGCTGCTCCGCGCTGGATATCGTGGAGATCAACCCGATCTTCGACCACCGTAACCAGACCGCGCGGCTGGCGGTGGAGCTGACCGCATCGCTGTTCGGAAAAAGGATTCTCTGACGTTGGCAGCACGTGAGCCGTTTTTGTCTGCGTCCTGCGGAGAATAATGTCGGTAACGCACGTATCCTGCTGATCGGGGCAAGGGAGGAGGAAATTCATGTCATCCTATACCGTAACCTGCGGCTCCTGCGGAACGGCAAACAGGATTCCCGCCGATAAGCAGGGGAAAACGGGGCGGTGCGGCACATGCCACGCCCCCCTGCCGCCGATGTATTATCAGCCCCGTCCGCTCGACGAGAAGAACTTCGACACCTTTATACGGGAATATGACGGCCCGGTCCTGGCCGAATTCTGGGCGCCATGGTGCCCCCACTGCACCTCATACGCGCCGGCGCTGCGGAGGGTGGCGGAACTGCTGGCGGGAAAAGCGGCCGTGGTTCAGGTCAACAGCCAGGAAAACCCGGTTCTTGCGGGGCGGTTCGGCGTGAGCGGCATTCCGGTCGTGTTTCTGCTTCGCAACGGCAGGATCGTCGATCAGCTGGGGGGGGCTCAGACGGCGGAAGCTCTTCTTGCCTGGTTCAGGCGACAGCATTGACCGGCCCCCGACTGCCCGGCACTCCCATTATTCGGCGCAACAGGAGAGCAGGGTGATATCCCGGCTGAAACCCTGGGCGCAGAGTTTGAGCCCTTCACCGATTGACGGGTACACATGCATCGTCGTTGCGATGTCGGTCACCGTCGCCCGCATCTTCAGGGCCAGGGCCGCCTCGTTGATCATGTCCGCACCCCGGTGGCAGACCAGGTGAACCCCGAGAAGCCGCCCGCTCTCCCGGTCGGCGATCATCTTGATCACGCCGTCCGTCATGCCGGTGACGTGCGCCTTCGGGATTGCACCGGCCGGCATGGTGTTGACGACACAATCGAAGCCCGCCAGCCGCGCGCTCTCCTCCGTGTGCCCCACCATGGCCACCTCCGGGTCGGTAAAGATCGCCATCGGCGCGGCCAGATAATCCATGTCGCACCCGCACCCCCGACGGAACATGTCATCCACCGCGACAACACCCTCCCTGGCGCCGACCGTGGCGATCATCATCTTGCCGACTACGTCGCCGGCCGCCCAGATACCATCCGCCGAGCTGCGCATCTGCCGGTCAGTTATGATGAATCCCTTGCCGTCCAGCGCCACTCCCGTCGTATCGAGCCCGATGCCCGCCGTCGCCGGGACGGTGCCGACCGCCAGGAGCAGCGCCTCGCACGTGTACTTGTGGCGTTTTTCACCGACATCGGCATATACCACGTTCAGCCCGCCAAGCCGGTCCAGGGAGCAGAAGCGTACATTCGTGACGACCTTGATCCCTTCCTTTACCAGAATCTCCTCCAACGACCCGGAAAGCTCAGGTTCGACCGTCGGCAGCAGACGGGGACCATGTTCAAGAATCGTCACCCTGCACCCCAGGCGGTGGTACATCTGCCCCAGTTCGACGGCGATCACCCCCCCGCCGATGATGACGAGTGAGGCCGGGAGCTTCTTGAGCAGCAGGGCGCTGCGGCTGGTGTAATAGGCGCACTTCTCAAGGCCGGGCAGATCGGGGATGCGCGGATTGCCCCCCACCGCAACGAGAAAACGTTCGGAGCGGTAGGAGCGCCGGTCGCACGCAACGGTGCGGGGACCGATGAAACGGGCGGTCCCCCTGACCAGCTCCAGTCCCTTCATGCTGCCGAGAACATCGAGGTAGCGCTCCTGGCGGAGCCCGGCAACCACCGCTTCCCGATGCGCGAAAAGCCGCTCCGCATCGACGGCACTGTCGTCATCCCCGCTCCTGAGGCCGATCCTGCTCCCCAGACGGGCTTCATGTCTGAAAAGGGCGGCATGGATAAGCGTCTTGCTCGGTATGCAGCCCCAGTTGATACAGGTCCCCCCCAGCACGCTCTTCTCGAACATCAGAACCCGCGCTCCGTAGCCCGTGGCGCGAAGCGCTGCGGCAAAAGCGGTTGAGCCGGATCCGAGTATTATCAGGTCATATGTGGAGATCATGTCTGCTCACTCCGATTCTGCCCGTCTGATGACGAGAAGTGCACTCTTGCGCACCATGGGAGGGGCGCCGGCTTCGGTACCCTTTTTATCAGCCGGCTGCCGGGCTGATCGTCAATCAACCGGGTTACCCTTCGTCTCGACATCAAAAATCTCCATCAGCGTTTCAGGAGTATAGACGCAGACGTTCGTCCGGAGGCCCGTTTTGCCTTTATGGGTCCATTCGACCCTGTCGCCGTTTGTGTCATGCAGCAGCGTCACCCGAGAACCGCCGACACGCTTGACCTCGTTCCACATGTCATCCAAGGTCAGCAGATCAATGCCGCCGAACTCTTCGCTCACGCCGGTGTTCTCCAGAAAACGGTCAATCAGATCAAAATCGAGAAAATCCTCCTCTTTCCTCCAGCACTTGACGAAGCAGTACTTCTCACTCGGCCGATCGTTAATGGTCTTGATGATATCATGCGCCCTCATGGCACACCTCCCTTGCCTGCCGGTTACTATGCAGGCGTCTATTTGCTTCCCTGCAGCTTCATTATACTCTTCAAAAAGAAATCGGGTGTAACCAATTATCGGATCATACGCCGCAATGAAGCGTACGCAGGGGCGGCTTGTACTCTACTTGTTCGCTCAAGTTTATTTGTCCGGCAGCTTTAAAAATGATATTATTACAGTATAAACGGAGAGGTGAAATGTCTGAAGTTGCTGTTCAGACGTTGAAAGGAGAGCACAATGAACATTCTCGAATGCACCATCAAGATGAAGCAGGAGACGCGGGCGCATTATGAACGCCTTGCCGAATCCGTTGCGGAAAAGGAGCTGAAGCGCCTGTTTTCGCTGCTGGCGGCGGCAGAAGATGAGCATATAGAGAAGCTGAGGGCGTTGAACGACACGATGAATGCCGACGACAGATCGTCCTTCACTCCGCTGGATGAAAGCGTCTGCGTATTCAGCCCGCATATTGATCCACGGCATCTGGCTGAAGCGTTGCGGAATGATCCGGATGCGTACCGGCACGTCGTACAGGAGGAAGAGGAAACGATCGAGTTCTTTGACCAGCTGAAAAGCCAGGCCGACAGCGAACAGATGAAGAAGGTTTGCCAGGCATTGGCCGATAAGGAGCGGGAACACCTGACGATGCTCGAAAATATTTATTTCTTTGTCGAGGAACCCAGAACGTATCTTGAGTGGGGTGAGTTCAGCAACATGAAGGGACTCTAGGTGCGGCGAAGGGCCCTTTTGCGGTGATTCCGTGTCCGTATTTCGATTCCGCCGTCATACTCATGGAGCAGCGACGGGCTGTCCGGATGATGCTTCCGGCAGTTGCTCTCGATCATTCCCTCGTTGAAGGTGGCG
This sequence comes from Desulfuromonadaceae bacterium, assembly GCA_049696195.1. Lineage (GTDB taxonomy): Bacteria > Desulfobacterota > Desulfuromonadia > Geobacterales > Pseudopelobacteraceae > JACRCG01. The sequence goes on from JBAVTM010000348.1 coordinate 6,290, forward strand.
TAGCAGTAGGCGCAGCGGAAACGACAGCTGTTGTACATCCCCATGTCAACCGATTCGGCGCACCTGCAGGCGTCACGCTGGTTCCTGTCTTTCCGTGAAGAAACGGCGGCGCCGAACAGTTCCCGGATCAGGGCGCCGTCAATGCAGGCGCCATGCTCTATGCCGATGTCTGCCAGCTCGACATCCTCGCTGCAGGTGGCTATCCGCAGCGAGTGGCGGTCGGCTATTTCCCTGAATCCGATGGCGAGCTTCTCAAGCGCACCCCTCCGTTCCGGCGCGGTGATGTCCTCCAGCGTGATGCCGGTCCCGGCCAGCGCCCTGTCCAAACGCCCCTTTCCCTTGCCGTAAAAATCGCAGAAGCTGAACAGCAGCCGGCGGGTGGCGCCCTTCAAAGCGTCGGCGATCATCTCCGCCCGCTCCAGATGCCATGCA
>JBAVTM010000349.1:0-4110 GCA_049696195.1 Desulfuromonadaceae bacterium
TTTCCGGTGTCCATCATCGACTGCGCGAACATCGTGATTTTCGTGGAGGCTTCCTCCCTAGGGCTGATCGGCAGTGAGCTCAAGGGTGAAATCGACTCGAATGATTTCCTCCTGGAGACCCTCGAACAGATCCGCGTCGAAGTCGGGCATCGCTTGGGGGTCATCAAGGACAAGGCCCTGGCAACCCCTGCAACCAACGCCATCCCCAAGATTGCCGTTATTTCCCACCCCAGCGAATACACGACCATCACCAACAGGCTCATGAAGGCAGACGCTATCGACATCGTGGCCAGATATTTCTCGATGGGAGTGTTGCACCGGGCATTTGCCGTAAGCGGAGCAATCGCTCTGGCAACCGCTGCCAAGATCCCGGGGACACTGGCCAGCAAAATCGTCCCCTCAACCGTCGGCGAGCTTCGGATCGGTCATCCTTCAGGGACAATTTTCGTCGATGCCGATGTGTCGAAAGAAGGAGATCAGTGGCTGGTATCGCGCGCCGCCGTAGGGCGAACGGCGCGAAGGCTTATGGACGGGTACGCCTATGTGAAAACGGAATCGTTAAGAAGCATCACCATGTCGTAGCTCATCGTTATTACGCAGTTCAACCAACATTCAAAAAAGGAGAAATGACCATGAAATTCAAACTCGCAGTAGTTGCACTCCTGTCGTTGTCGTTTGCAGCCGTCGCTTCCGCCGCCCAGCCGATCGTCATCAAGTTCAGCCACGTGGTGGCGGTGGACACCCCAAAAGGACAGGCTGCCGCTTACTTCAAGAAAATTGCCGAAGAGCGGACCAAGGGGCGGGTAATCGTCGATGTCTATCCCAACAGCCAGCTTTACAAAGACAAGGAAGAGCTGGAGGCGCTGCAGCTCGGCTCGGTACAGATGCTGGCACCGGCAACGTCCAAGTTCGGGCCGATGGGGGCAAAACAGTTTGAGATTTTCGAATTGCCGTACGTCTTCGACAATTACTCAGAGGTTCATAAGGTGACGGAAGGCCCTGTAGGCAAACAACTGCTTAAAAGCCTCGAACCAAAGGGAGTTACCGGTTTGACGTTCTGGGACAACGGCTTCAGATGCATGAGCGCCAATAAACCGATCACAACCCCCACGGACATGAGGGGGTTAAAGATGCGGATATCATCATCCAAGACCATTGACGCCTATATGCGTCTGGTCGGCGCAATGCCGCAGGTCATGTCGTTCGGTGAGGTATATCAGGCGATGCAGACCGGGGTTGTCGATGGCGCGGAAAATTCCCCCTCCAATTTTCAAAGTCAGAAGATGAACGAGGTCCAGAAATATTTCACCATGACGGATCACAGTTACAGCGGGTACGCCGTTATCGTCAACAAACCGTTCTGGGACAAATTGCCTAAGGATATTCGGGACATCCTCGAACAGGCTTTGAAGGATGCAACCCAATACAACAATAAAATGGCGCAGAAGGAAAATGACGATTCCCTAGCCAAGGTAAGAAAAGCGGGCAAGACAAAAATCATCACTCTGACGGCGGCACAGAAACTGGCCTGGAAAAAGGCGATGCTGCCGATCCACCGGAAAATGGAAGCCAAAATCGGCAAGGAGCTCATCAATTCCGTGTACCGGGAAACAAATTTCAACCCTGCAACGCTTTAATAAAAACTGAGTATTCCTGCATGATAGAAATCAGGCAACTATCGGATATTACAACAAGTAGTGGGGTTAATTTATGATTCTGAAGCTATTAGATCATCTGGAAGAATGGCTCATAACAGTGCTTATGGCTACGGCAACTGTAGTGATTTTCATTGCGGTTGTTCATCGCTACCTGTGCGGCATACCGCTGCCGTTCATACAGAACAACCTGCTGGCGATAAACCTCGGATGGGCGCAGGAACTCTGCATTTACATGTTTGTCTGGATGGCCAAATTCGGAGCAGCGTATGGAGTACGCACCGGTATCCATGTCGGCGTTGACGTGCTGATAAACAAACTGAACGAACGAAACCGCGCAAAATTCATCGCCTTCGGGCTGATCGCCGGCGCTTTTTTCACCGGCCTCATCGGCACGCTCGGCTCCCGGTTCGTCTGGCACATCGCCCATACGGACCAGGTTTCACCCGAACTGGAGATCCCGATCTGGATCGCCTATCTGGCCATTCCGTGCGGCTCGTATCTGATGAGTTTCCGTTTTCTGCAGGTACTGGTGTCATTTATCCGCACCGGTGAACTTCCTCATCACGATCATTCACACGTGGATGGCATCGAGGAGGAACAGCTTCCGGTGGAAGTCAACTACCTGGAGATGGATGACAACCTTCATCCGCACGACTTGAAGCACAAGCAGTTGGGTGTAAATGGCAAAGGAGGGGCTAAACAATGAGTGTCGCCATAATTTTCGGGTTGTTGATTGCCCTCATGTTAACCGGAATGCCCATATCCATCTCTCTCGGCCTGACGGTGCTCTCCTTCCTCTTCACCATGACCCAGGTGCCGATCGATACGGTGGCGCTGAAGCTCTTCACCGGTATTGAAAAATTCGAGATCATGGCAATTCCGTTCTTCATCCTGGCCGGTAACTTCCTCACTCACGGCGGGGTGGCGCGGCGCATGATCAATTTTGCCACTTCCATGGTTGGCCATTGGCATGGCGGCCTGGGCCTGGCAGGCGTAATAGCATGTGCCCTGTTTGCCGCCGTCTCCGGCTCCAGCCCTGCCACGGTAGTTGCGATCGGCGCCATCATATTGCCGGCCATGGTGAAACAGGGTTTTCCCAAGCAATTCGGCGCGGGAATCATCACAACAGCCGGTGCTTTGGGCATTCTCATCCCCCCCTCGATCTGCATGATCATGTATTCGATAGCAACCAATACCTCGGTGGGAGCACTGTTCATGGCCGGTGTGATTCCCGGGCTTATCCTGGCCATGATTCTGGGCGGTGTCGCGTGGTATCGGGCCCGCAAGTTCGATTATCCCCGCATGCCGAAGGCAACCTGGAAAGAGCGGGGGCGGGCACTACGCGAGGCATTCTGGGGAATCCTGCTGATCGTCGTGGTGATGGGGGGAATCTACAGCGGCCTCTTCACCCCGACCGAAGCCGCGGCAATGGCAGCGGTCTACGCCTTCTGCGTAGCCGTCTTCGTCCACAAGGACATGGGGCTGAAGGACGTGCCGCGGGTCGTACTCAACTCCGCAAACATGAGCGCCATGTTGCTCTACATCATTACCAATGCCGTACTGTTCTCATTCCTGATGACCTCGGAAAATGTACCGCAGTCGATGGCCGCATGGCTGATCGGCATGGGCCTGGGTCCGATAGCCTTCCTGCTGGTGGTCAACTTCATTCTTCTCATAGCCGGCAACGTGATGGAGCCAGCTTCCATCGTGCTGATCTTTGCGCCGATCCTGTTTCCGGTGGCAATGAAACTGGGAATCGATCCGGTTCACTTCGGCATCGTGATGACCGTGAATATGGAGGTCGGGATGTGTCACCCGCCGGTGGGGCTGAACCTGTATGTCGCCAGCGGCATTACGAAGATGGGGATCACCGAACTGACGATAGCCGTCTGGCCATGGCTGCTGGCCATGCTGGGATTCCTGGTGACCGTTACCTACTGGCCGACACTGTCAATCTGGCTGCCTAGCATGCTGGGCATGATGTAGTGGGCGGCATTTTGAGCATCATCCCGGCTTCAAGCCGGGATGATGCTCCGACAAAATCGACACAATGGAGACCACGATCATGGATTTATCGACGACGTATGATGTTTTGGTAGTCGGCGGCGGCAATGCGGCGCTCTGCGCGGCAATCACCGCCCGCCGTTCAGGGGCACGCGTACTGGTGCTCGAAAGCGCCCCGAAGGACTTCCGGGGGGGCAACAGTCGGCATACACGCAATCTGCGCTGCATGCACAAACAGCCGATGGTGGTGCTGACGGATGCCTATACCGAAGAGGAATACTGGGAAGATTTCATCAAGGTGACCGGCGGTCAGACCAACGAACCGCTGGCCCGCATGGCGATCCGCCAATCAGAGACCTGCATGGAATGGATGATGGAGCAGGGGATCCGCTTTCAGCCGTCATTGGGGGGCACCCTGCATCTGTCCCGCACGAACGCCTTCTTCCTC
>JBAVTM010000350.1:0-2960 GCA_049696195.1 Desulfuromonadaceae bacterium
AATGGCGGAGTCACCCCCCGGAAAGGTTGCCCCACTGCATCCCTGCACCATGACAAGATCCGGTGAAGCGCTCCGCATGCTCGCAATCTTCCGTTGAAGATCCCGCACCGGAAAGAGGAGCGATAACCGCTGAGAATCTATCCCGGTATGCAGGCAATTCCAGCCCTTTTTTCGAAAATCGGCATACTGGCGGCGATGCAGCAGCAGGGTAAAGCGATGCCCCTGGCGAGCCCCGTCCAGAATAGCGGATATGGCATCATCAAGAGATCCGGCATCAGCTCCCGCGCCAAAATACACGCAATAATGACGGGCAATCCCCCACCTGGCTATATACGCTGAACGGCTGATCTGCACCATCTCATTCCGGCGCTGCGCAGAACCGAACTCTTGTCCGGCAGAGCAGGACAAGCGGACCCGTCCGGTGATGCAGGTGCGATATCCGTACGAGGCGGCTCGCCGTACATACTCTCTCAAACAGCACTCATTACCGTCGAGATGCTCATCAAAGGCACCGACAACCTTACGCATCCCGGCACGCACCAACAGTGTCGCAAAAGAGACCGTGCAGCTCTCCATGGTCGTGCAGCCCGGAACCAGGTTCGGCAGGCTTGGCGCCTCCTTGCCGCTGAACCGGGGGGAGACGATCCCGGCGCCGGTGGCTTCAGCAGCGCTTACCAAAGCTTCGAGCCATCCGTCCTGCACGGCAACATGCGGGCGGACGATGACGGTATAATCACTGTCAGAGCGGGCCAGCCCGATATTGATCGCAGCGACCAGCCCGATATTCCTTTCGGACTTGATAAACAGACCCTGCTCGCCCAATGACTCGGAGAACTCCTCCAGCATCAGTTCCGTTTCACGGCTGCCGCCGTTGTCGAAGACAATCAGGCGTGCCCCGGGTGAGTGCGCGAGGATCGCCGCAAGGCAGGCACGGGTTTCAAAAGGGTTGTTCCAGACAGGAACGAGTATGTCAATTGTGGGGGAAATCATAGCACGCCTGAGAGGCTTTGCACCACAGGGGCACGAAGTTCAGAGAACAGCACGGGGAGCGGAACGATAAAAAGCTGCATAACTATTGTATCCCGGCATACCGTACTGATTTGCTTTTTCTCTATCCGTTACGTGGCCCTGTGATGAAAATCAGGATGAAATAGCGACACGGCGCAACAGGTCAAGCTCGTCCAGAACAAGACCGGAACCGAGGCAGACACAGTCAAGCGGGTTCTCGGCAATGAGTACCGGCACCTTGGTGACTTCGCGCAGCAGCAGATCCAGGTTGCGCAGCAGGGCGCCGCCGCCGGCAAGAAAAATGCCCTGGTCGACGATATCGGCCGCCAGTTCGGGTGGTGTCTTTTCCAGGCAGATCCTCACCGTATCGACAATAGCGTTGACCGCCTCCTTGAGCGCCTCACGGATTTCGTCCGAATTGACTCTGATGGTTTTGGGAATACCGGAGACCAGATCACGCCCCTTGACCTCCATCTCCAGGGTTTCCGGACCCGGATAAGCTTCGCCGATCTCCATTTTGATCTTTTCTGCCCAGCGCTCACCGATCTGCAGGTTGTATTTTTTGCGAATGTACTGAACGATCGCCTCGTCCATCTTGTCGCCCCCCATGCGGGTTGACTGTGCGTACACGATTCCGGCCAGCGAGATAACGGCTACTTCGGTCGTGCCGCCGCCGATATCGACGATCATGTTGCCGGACGCTTCGGTGATGGGCAACCCGGCGCCGATAGCGGCAGCCATCGGTTCCTCGATCAGATACACCTCACGGGCTCCGGCCGACTCGGCCGATTCCTTGACCGCACGTTTTTCAACCTGTGTGATACCGGACGGCACGCAGATGACAATACGGGGACGGACGAGGGTTTTGCGGTTATGTACTTTGTGAATGAAATAGCGCAGCATCTCTTCAGTGATGTCGAAGTCGGCGATGACACCGTCCTTCATCGGCCTGATAGCGGTGATGGAGCCGGGGGTTCTCCCGAGCATCTGCTTGGCTTCCATGCCGACCTTAAGCACCTTCTGCTGACCGTTAGGCATTTTCTGCACAGCTACAACCGATGGTTCACGCACCACAATCCCCTTCCCCTTCAGGTAAACGAGGGTGTTGGCGGTGCCGAGGTCGATGGCGAGGTCATTGGAAAACATTCCGAACAGATGATCAAACATTTTCAACATTACTGGTGATCCTTTCAGTGCATCTATCTAAGTTGGTAAAATGGCGAAAAATGATAGCAGAGTCTCGGCAGGTAATGCAAGAAAGAATATGGAATCGTCTTGATCTGCGACTGCCATGATCACCCTGTTCCGGCATTCCAGCCCCCCCGCTCCGGACAAGCCCGATCTCTTGACATTCCGCCTTTATATCTGTAGTTTAATCCAGTTTTAACGAATCTGAAACGGAGACAGCATCCCATGGAATACAAAGACACCCTCAACCTGCCGCAGACCGATTTCCCGATGAAGGCCAATCTTAACCAGCGGGAACCGGAAATGCTCGCAAAATGGGAGCAGAACGGCCTGTATGACAAGCTGGAAACGGCCGGCAAAGACAAACCTCTCTACGTCCTGCATGACGGCCCCCCCTACGCCAACGGACATATCCATATCGGTCATGCTCTCAATAAAACCCTCAAGGACATTCTGCTGAAAGTCAAACGAATGGAAGGTTTCCACGCGCCCTACGTGCCGGGGTGGGACTGCCACGGCCTGCCGATCGAACTGCAGGTGGAAAAAAACCTGGGGTCACGAAAAAACCAGATCAGCAAGCTGGAGATGCGCCGCGAATGTCGCGCCTATGCCGCAAAATTCGTCGATATCCAGAAAGAGGAGTTCAAGCGGCTCGGAATTCTCGGCGACTGGGAAAACCCCTATCTGACCATGAACTATGAATACGAAGGGCTGACCGCCGCCGAACTGGCCCGCTTTGCCCACAACGGCGGGCTGTACCGGGG
>JBAVTM010000351.1:0-10305 GCA_049696195.1 Desulfuromonadaceae bacterium
GATCCGAGCTGGCGATCCTTCTCGTTGACAAAGGCCACGAAACGGCCCCAGTCAGCCTGTCCCCCGGCAGATTCGAATTGTGGCGCGGAAGGGGCGGACGGCTGTGATGGCCGGGAGGGAACAGCCGGGTGCGGCTCCGCATACTGAGGTGCCGGAGCGGAGACGGTCCTGGCGGCTTCCCATGGGAGCGTCGGGGTATGAACCGTTGCCGTCTCCAGCGATTTAATCTTGTCGATCAGCTCCTGAATCGGCACCAGCGGAGCCAGCAGCGCGGCTTTCAGCAGCGCCATTTCCACAATCAGGCGGGGAAAGCTGGCATGCGCCATTTCAGATTCGGCCTTGATAAACAGCGTCAGGCGGCGCTGAATATCCAGTGCCGTGACGTGAAGCGACTGTTTCTGCAGCTCATCCAGTTCCGCCGCCGTCAGGTCAAGGATTTCTTCCGGTTTCTTGACCGAGCGGATCACCAGCAGATTGCGGAAATGTTCGATCAGCTCCTGACAGAACTGCCGCATGTTGTATCCGACCAGATCGACCTGTCTGATTCCCGCAAGAGCAGCCTGAGTATCACCGGTAAAGACCGCTGCAGAAATTTCCGCCAGCAGCCGCCGGTCGATGGTTCCAAGCAGCGTAGCGACATCATCGTCGTTGACGGTGTCACCGCAGAATGCCAGCACCTGGTCCAGAGCTGTCAGAGAGTCACGCATGCTGCCATCACCCTTGCGGGCGATCAACGCCAAAGAGCTGTCGGAGATGGACACTTTCTCTTCTCCAGCAATATAGCGTAGACGGTCAATGATTTTTTGCAGAGTGACTCGCTTGAAATCAAAGCGCTGGCAGCGCGACAGGATCGTAACCGGAAGCTTGTGCGGTTCTGTCGTGGCAAAAATGAATTTGACGTGCTCGGGTGGTTCTTCCAGTGTCTTCAGCAGTGCGTTGAAGGCGTTGGTGGAGAGCATGTGAACTTCGTCAATGATGATGATGCGGTAGCGGCTGTGAGAAGGGAGATATTTAATGTTGTCGCGCAGGTCGCGGACGTCGTCCACACCGTTATTAGAGGCACCGTCGATCTCGAAAACGTCTGTTGAGGTTCCTTTGGTGATTTCTTCACATTGTGGGCATTTGTTGCACGGCTCATGCGTCACCCCTGCTTCGCAGTTGAGGGTCTTGGCCATGATGCGGGCGGTACTCGTTTTACCGACACCGCGGGCACCGGTAAACAGGAAGGCATGAGCCACCCGGCCAGAATCAATGGCATTCTGCAGGGTACGGCTGACATGTTCCTGGCCGACCAGCTCGGAAAAGCTTTGGGGACGGTATTTCCGTGCCAGGACTTCATAGTGCGTACCGTTGGACAAGAGATCTAACCTCGCAGGTAGTCTGACTCTCCACGCGGTGAAACGGGGAGGGACATGTGGTTCAGGGGAGTGTGGAAGGAAAAAGAAGCTTGCAGACGCATATGATAGCCGGGTTTACCCGCGGCACACAGCAGGAGCCGCTGCCGTTGCTTCCTTCCGGACCTGGCGGAGTTCACGGCGTGCCGTTGCGCGAGGCCCGGCTATCATATCCATCTGCAAACAGTTGCTAAAACAACTCTCAAGTAACAAAATGTGGTCATTTAACAGGACGCTCAAATTACCATAAGGAGAGTCTTTTGGGCAAGCATAAATACGGAAGGGTCAACAAAGTGCTTGTGCCTTATTTTTTTGTCTTTTTTACCAACCCCAGCGGAGCTGTCAGTTGTTGATAGCGCTCAAACAGGTACGCAACCCATTCGGCTTCTGTCTTGAAGGTGGTTTTGCCGTAGGCTGTATCAACTGCCCGATCAAGGGTCTGATGGGCGTTGACCAGTTCCGGCGGCATGGTCAGGGGATCGTAGAGGTCGGCCAGGGTGGCATTTGGAAAGCAGCGCGGGCGTCCAACACAGCCTGCACAGCGGCTTCAACAGCGATGTGCTGTACGGTGGTCGGCTCGGGCCATGAGTCTAAGTCTCGCTGTTGATATTGACGACGAATCGCGACACACAAAATGTCGTTAATCGTCGCGAATTGCAAGCTGTTTTGTCGTTAACCGTCGATAACCCTGTCGCGAAGACGGGGGTGGATCAAGCAGGATGATAAAATAGAAAAAGCCCCTGATTTCTCAGAGGCTTTTGGACTACAATTAGTTGTCGCCAAATTGTTAAATGGCGGAGAGAGAGGGATTCGAACCCTCGGTACGCTATAAACGTACACACGCTTTCCAGGCGTGCTCCTTCAACCGCTCGGACATCTCTCCGCAAGAGCGAACGGGAAATATAGTACAGGAATATATTTTTGTCCAGCATTTCATAATATGCTTTGAAATCAGTCTGCCTAACGGTACATTTCGGGTGGGGAGTGTCAGAATATGAAAATTGCTGTAATCACCGCCATGCCTGAGGAGTACAAGGCCGTGGCAGACAGTCTCGGCACGGAGGCCGCGACGCGGGTCGGATCGCTCCGGGCCGGGCGTTTCACTCTGGGCGGGCATGAAATCCTGCTGGTGGAATCGGGGATGGGTTTTCACAATGCGGCAAAAGCGGCGGAGCTGCTGGTTCGCGATGATCGCCCCGATCTGCTGGTTTCGGCCGGTTTCTGCGGCGGGATTGCCCCGCAACTGCAGGCCGGAGATGTCGTCGTGGCGAAGGGAGTTATCATCGCTGGTGACGGGGGCTTCGAGGAGGTTCCGGTGCCGCTCTCACCGGCCGGACGGGACTTCGTTGCACGTGAGGCGGCGGAGAGAAAACGGACTTTCGGGGGAACCTTTGTCAGTACGTCGGTCATCACGTCAAAAAGGCGTCTGGCCGCGATGCTGCCGGGCTCCTGCTCCAATCCGGTCGTGGAAATGGAGAGCGGAGCGGTCGCCATGGTCGCCGCGGAAAACAACATTCCGTTCCTGGCAATCCGCGCCATCAGTGACAGTGCAGCGGAGGAACTGGGGTTTTCCCTCGATGAATTCTGCGATCCTGACCTGCGCCGCATTCGCATCGGCAAAGTGCTGCTGACTGTTCTGCGCAAACCCCGCATCATACCGCAACTCGTTCGCCTCTCCCGCAGCAGCCTCAGGGCGGCGGAGAGCCTGACAGCCGCGCTGTCACGCCTGTTTCCCACCCTTTAGGACGCTTCCCGCCGGCGACCAGGGGTAATCCCGCAGATGGTCGCCCAGCTGCTCCTTCGTGAAGCGATTAACCCTCCCCAGCGCCATAACGACGACCATGACAAGCGGAAGCGCGTACATAAGCACTCCGGAGAGCGCCATGAATCGTTCGCCGATGAACAGCGTCACCCCGATGTTAAAGAGCAGAACCGACAGGTAGAGCAGCGGCCCCATCAGGGAATGAAAGGGAAGGGTGACGGCGCCTGCTGCCCTGTCGCCCTGACGTCGGGCGTCGATCAGCTGGAAGGCCGCGATCAGGCACAAGCTGGTCAGCAGCCACCCTGCATAGTTGGAAAGAGGCACCCCGAAATGGATCCCCGGTTCGCGATAACCGTAAATCTGCCCCAGAAACCAGCGCCGTCCCTGAAGCGCGACCGGATCGATAACGATATCGAGACAGGTCTGCAGGAGTGCTCCCAGCAGCAGAGCCGAAAATGACCGCCGGATGGAGCGGGTTTCCAGGGTAACCAGATTCCAGCGCCACGCTTTGAGCGGCGAGAGGATGAAAAGGGAGGTCGCATAGCTGCAGTAGGCAAGAAACACGTAGGAAAGCGAATCGAAAAACGGCACCCCCGCCACCCATAATTCGCGGCTGCTGGTGGTGTCGATGTAATAGTACCAGCCGTAGGGAAAGCCGGTATTAATGGAGAGCCACTCCGAGCCGAAGGCGATACAATAGCCGATCAGCGTGAAGGTAAGGGTCCGCTTCCAGCCGACATGGGGGACGCAGACCAGCAGGAACGCGCCGAAGAAAGCGAACACGTATGGCCGGAGCGCAACGGTGCCGATGGCGATATCGAGGATATGATGCATTTTGATTGATCCCTGGTTGTTGACTTGTGCGCATGGTGAGCGCAGTTTCTCCGCCGGAGTCCGACGCCCCCCGGCACTATACCCAAAACCCGGGTATAGCGCAAGACCGCACCCGAGCCTGATGAAGCCTTTCATTGTACGGTCTTGTGGATCGGCCGTTGCCGGAATGGCAGAAAAAAGGTATTCTACAGATATGACAACCTACCGACACATCCTCTACCGCCGCTGCTGGATCTTCGACCTTGACGGGACGCTGACCGTTCCGGTACACGACTTCCCCGCCATTCGGAGTGAGCTCGGGATGACGGAGAGCGACTCCGACATCCTCCAGTTCCTGTCGACACTGCCGTCCGCCGAGGCCGCATCACGGCATGCCCGCTTGATCGAGATCGAGTACGGTCTGGCAGGCATGACCGCCGCCGCCCCCGGCGCCGTGCGGCTGCTTGACCAGTTGCTGCGTCGCGACGCCCGCGTCGGTATCCTCACCCGCAACACGCGGGAGATTGCCCTCCATACCCTCGGCCTGATCGGACTCAAGGGGTATTTCACCGCCGATGACATTCTCGGCCGGGACGAGGCCGCGCCCAAACCCCATCCGGAGGGGATCGAGAAGCTTCTTGCCGTCTGGGGGAATGCTCCTGACGAAGCGGTGATGGTGGGGGACTACCTGTTTGACCTGCAGGTGGGGCGCGCCGCCGGCACCGCCACCATTCATGTGGACAGCAGCTGCGCCTTCCGCTGGCCGGAGCTGGCCGATATGGCGGTTGCTACCCTGGAGGAGCTGGCTGAGGCAATGTCAGATGATGGGGCGGGGTGAATTTTGAATTATGAAATAAGATTCAAAGCGCAATAAATTGAAGAGATACCGCGATCGGGGAAATCATGACCGTGAGAAAATCAGCCGCCGGAATTGCAACACTCGTGCTTTGTCTGTATACACCTGCGCTGCCGGCAATGTATACGATTGAAAATCCGGCCGAAAAGATCAAAAACCCTGCTGATAAGATATATAACCCTGCAACAGACATCAAGAATCCGGCCTCCACTATTTACAACCCGGCTTCCCGGATGGACAATCCGAATCCACTCTCTCCCCCTTCTCAACCTGTTCCGGCAACAGTTTCCGCAGATCAGATCAAAGGGCATGCACAGACCAAACCAAGGCGTGCCATCCCCCATAAAAGCTATCACTTCAAAACGGTTAAGGCGTATATACGCGCCGCAAAAAAGGCCTTCAGCAAGGACGACTATTTGGAATTCCTTTCAGTCACAGAGGACGCGTTGAGGCGGATACGTGCCGGAACGCTGGAAGCCTCTGAACAAGCGAAACAAAAGCTGAAGAAGTACAAAATCTTCGGATACGGACTGCTTGAAACGGGAAAAGAGTAGCGCCTTATAACCTGGCTTGAGCAGACCTAAAGGACCTCTCCGTGAAATATCGGGACTGTTTTATGTAATCCAGTAAAAGGCGGCCAATCGGCCGTCTTCCATCATCGGAGCGGGAGTTGCGGATGGGTTGGTTTCTGCTATTGTTTAATCAGGTGAAGATTCCAGCAATGAAAGGAGATCAACCATGTACGGCAAGGAAAGAATCTACAAGAAGGTTGAAATTATCGGAGTTTCTCCGATCAGTGTCGAGGCGGCCATCGAGACGGCGGTGAGCAAGGCACAGAGCTCGCTGGACAAGCTTTCCTGGTTTGAAGTGAAGGAGATCAGGGGGCACATCGGCGAAAACGGCAAGATCGCCGAATACCAGGTTACGGTCAAGGTGTCCTTCCAGTTGAAGGAATGAAAGGGAGCCGGGGCATCCTGAGGGGAGGCGACCGCGTCCCGGTTCGATTGAACATGTGTGAAAGAACATAAACAGTCCGGAAGGTCTGTTCTACTCATTTTATACGGCGTGGCACAGGCGGTCGATCGGCCGCCTGTGCTGTTTGGATGGGCCGGTCGTCCGCTCTCAGCCTTCAAAGTTGACTCTGTTTTGTATATAATGAACAACAGATGATTATCTGCGAGAGCGTAACATGCCAAAAAATGCGTATCAGACGACTGAGCTGGAGGTGCACTATGAAGGTGTTAACAACGCTGATTGCTGCAATGGCTGTTGTTTCGAGTACGTGCGCATTTGCCGAGGGGCAGTCGGTGAATATGGCGACCGTTACCAATGTACGTGAAGTATTCAGAATCATCACCATCCGCGAGCCGATTATTTCCAGGGAGGAAATCTGTGAGGGCGATAGCGGCATTGGCGGGGCAATTCTGGGAGGTGTCACCGGCGGATTAATTGGCAGCCAGTTCGGCAGAGGACCGGGCAATGCCGCCATGACGGCCCTCGGGGCTGTTGCAGGCGCCGCAGCCGGACAGAACATGGCACGCGGAACCAAATGTTACCCGAGAGACCGGGTCGGTTATACCGAACACGAAAAAGAGGTGATTGACGGCTATATTGTCACTGTTGAAAGCGGCGAGGAGTTCCGGACACGGACCCGCTATCAAGTCGGCGACCGGGTAAGGATCCGTTCCACCATCGAATAGCGGTCGTATATGCAGAAGTTCCGGAAAATGGTATGACGGCATGTACCAGCGCCATGAAACAATCCATCTGTGGTCAGGAAATATGAGATATTTTTGTTTGATTATCTGCTTGCTTCTCATGCCTGCGGCTCCGGCCGCTGCCCTCGATCAGAGTCTTGCCACGCAGACCCTGGCGGAGATCAATCTGGCCCGCACCGGGCCGCGTGCCTATGCCAGCTTTCTCCGCGAGTTCCGGCGCCAGTTCCGGGGGAAATATTACCTGCAGCCGGGGAGCACTGTCCGCATACAAACCGGCGAGGGGGTTAAAGCGGTTGATGAGGCAATCAGGTTCCTCTCCCGCGTGAAACCGCTGCCGCCGCTGGTCTGGTCGGATGGGCTTGCCGCGGCCGCGGCCGAACTCGCGGAGGAACAGGGGGGCTCCGGCGCCACCGGCCATAACGGCAGGGAGAGCCACGGGATGCGGGAACGGATCGAGCGGCACGGGAAATGGGAAGGGCAGATCGGCGAGAACATCGGCTATGGCCCGGAAGGTGCCAGGAGCCTTGTCATGCAGCTGATCATTGACGATGGGGTGCCGGGACGGGGGCATCGAATAAACACCTTCATCACTGGCTATAAAACCGCCGGGGTCGCCTGCGGTTCTCATCCACGCTTCGGGAGCATGTGCGTTATCGATTTTGCGGGGGGCTTCAGGGACAGGTAGGTAGCGTTACTCGTCCGTACGGAGATTAAAAAAAGGCGGCCAATCGGCCGCCTTTGCCGTTTACGGGGAGAAGTCGGTCAGTCGCGGGGAACTGCCAGCATCCGGTCCAGCGCCCCTTTGGCCTTGAGGCGGATATCTTCCGGTACGGTGACGACCGGCGTCATGGTCTGGAGCGAGAGCAGCACGTCTTCCAGCGAGGTCAGCTTCATGTTGGGGCAGAAGAGGGCCGGAGAGGCCAGGATGAATTCCTTTTCGGGGCTCTCCAGGCGCAGCTTGTAGAGAATACCGGCCTCCGTGCCGACGATGAACTTTGTCGCCGGGCTGGTGCGGCAGTAGTCATACATGCCGCTGGTGGAGCAGACATGGTCCGCCAGGGCCGAAACCTCCGGGGCGCTTTCGGGATGACAGATAAAGAGTGCATCGGGGTGCTCTGCTTTTTTCTGCAGCACCGCTGCTCTCGTCATCCGCTCGTGGGTCGGGCAGAACCCCTCCCAGAAGATGAACTTCTTCTCCGGGACGAACCGGGCGATCCACCGCCCCAGGTTGCGGTCCGGCACAAAGATCAGTTCCTCCTCCCGGAGCGACCGCACAACCTTGAGCGCATTGGCCGACGTGCAGCAGATATCGGAATGGGCCTTGACCTCCGCCGATGAGTTGACGTAGGTCACGACCGGCACGCCGGGGTGTTGGCGCTTCAGCGCCTCCAGTTCCGCTGCCGTGACCATGTCGGCCATCGGACAGCCGGCGTCGGGTCGGGGGAGCAGCACCTTCTTGCCGGGGGAAAGAATCGCGGCCGATTCGGCCATGAAGTGTACCCCGCAGAAAACGATGACATCGGCATCGGTTCTGGAAGCTTCGATCGATAGTGCAAGAGAATCGCCGGTGATGTCGGCGATCTCCTGCACCTCGTCACGCATGTAGTTGTGAGCCAGAAGCACGGCATTGCGCTCTTTGAGAAGGTTTTTTATTTGCTGTTTCAGTGCGTCGCTCATGCTTTTGGCTCCTGCTTCAGAGTCTCGTGTTGATATACTGCCTCAAAAATTACATTTTTGTGACGGTAAAATCGACACGGCGGTTTTTGGCCTGCCCTTTTTTGCTCTTGTTGTCGGCTATGGGCTGGCTGTCGCCGAAGCCTTTTGCCGAAAGGCGTTTCGCCTCTACGCCCTTTTTCTCCACCATATACTTCACGACGGCGTCGGCGCGCTCCTGGGACAATTTCTTGTTTGCCTCCGGGTTGCCGACATTGTCGGTGTGCCCGTCGACCTGGACATGGAAACCGGGATAGTCGGCCAGGATGGCTGCTATGGCGGTCATGGTTTTGTCGCATGCAGGATCGATCTCTGCTTTGCCGGTCTTGAACTTGATCGGTCCCTTCTCATTCTGCACTTTCTTGAGTTTCTTGGTTATCGCGCCGAGAAGATTCTCCTTGGCCCCGGTAGCAACGGCCTTGCCCGCTTCCTTGCCGAGACCTTTGAGAGCATCCAGCTCAGCAGATGCAACACCGGCAGACAACAACGACAGTACCGCAACAACAGCAACAGCAGACTTTTTCATGTGATTTCTCCCTTAATTCAGATTACGAGTTTATCACCCGGATACTCCGGATGGACAAGCCTTAGTTGTTGCCGCTCTGCTGCGCCTTCAGCTTTTCAGTGGGGCTGATTTCCAGCTGAACGCGCCTGTTCAACGCGCGGTTCGCTTCGGTGTCGTTGTCAACAACAGGGCTGCTGGAGCCGTATCCGACCGCCGTCATCCGCGAGCTCGGAACGCCGTTGGCTGCAAGGAAATCGCGCACGTGTGCGGCGCGCCTTTCGCTGAGCGGCTGATTGACCGCGGCGGAACCGGTCGAATCGGTATGTCCCTGGACAATGATGTTGGTCTCGGACGCTTTCAGCGTAGCTGCGGCTTTGCTCAGGGAATCTTTCGCGCCCGGCTTGAGTATGTCTTTCCCCGTGTCAAACAGAATCCCGGAGGGGAGTGCAACGTACACCTTGTCGCCGTCCCGGACGATTTCCGCCTCGGGCATATTTTTCTTCAGGGCCGCCGCCTGGCGATCCATGTAATTGCCGATGCCGCCTCCCACGACCGCTCCGGTCAGGCCGCCGATAGCGGCATTGCGGCCACGATGCGTTTTGCCGCCGACCAGCGCGCCGACGCCGGCCCCCAGTGCGGCCCCCCCGAGCGAACCGATGGCGGTTCTTTGAAATTCATAGCTGCCGTCCGGGTTTGTCGCGCAGCCGCTAGCCAGCAGGGCAACTGCTGCCGACCCCGCAATAAGCTTTGTAATGCGTTTCATGCCCATGGTTTTCTCCCTTTCATATGCATGCTTATACCTGTTGACAGGCTTCACGGCGGTCCGATACGACAACGCTCGTGCGGCCGCTACAGTACCTGAAACTCCTCAAAAATACAAGAATTGACAATCCGGGGCGGTGTCTGAAGGCGGATTCCTGCCCGGCGCCATGTCTCGCGCACATAAAAAGCCCCCATGACCGGAATGGCCAAGGGGGCTTGAGAGGGTGGCTTCTGCTGTGTATGGACTGGCCAAGGCGTTCAGCTTGGTTGATTGTTTTTCTATTTAGTATGGCACCCCTTGCACTCCACCGGACCCTTTTCGTTCAGGTCATGGCAGGATATGCAAATCTGATGGGCGACCTCTTTATTCCATTCCTTGATTTTCCACTCCTGGGGTTTATGGCAGTGAAAACATTCATTGTTGTTTATTTTCTGATGTTTTAGGTGTTGGAACGGCAGACGCATATTACCCATCTTCAGTTCGATGACCGCCGGGCCAATATTTGGTGGAGTCTCAACTGCCAGAATGTTGGAAGAGATGCCAATGACCAGCAACGAAGCAACCAGAACTGTAAATAATTTCATGATGCAATTCCCCATATAGTTAATTAGTTAAACTGCACTTATACATATTCAGAGCTGAATTAGTCAAGTAAAAATATATTTATATGACGGAGTCGGCGTAGATAAAATGTATTGATGGATCCGGTAGAATGGTAACTCCTTAACTGTCAAAAAAATACATTGCTCTAATTATATTTAAAAAATATTCAGAAAGAGTG
>JBAVTM010000352.1:0-14750 GCA_049696195.1 Desulfuromonadaceae bacterium
CCATTCCCGATGTCCTGATTATTGAGCCGAAACTGTTCGGCGACGATCGCGGCTTCTTTTTTGAGAGCTTCAATGAACGCTCCTGGCGCGAACTGACCGGGATTGACGGTCACTTTGTGCAGCACAATCACTCCCGCTCGACAGGCGGTGTCCTGAGGGGGTTGCATTACCAGATCCAGCAGCCGCAGGGAAAGCTGGTGCGCGCGGTTATCGGTGAAGTATTCGATGTCGCCGTTGACATCCGCCGGAGTTCACCAAGTTTCGGGCAATGGTTCGGCGCCCTCCTTTCGGCTGAAAACAAGCGCCAGATGTGGGTGCCGCCCGGCTTTGCCCATGGCTTCTGCGTAACATCCGATGTAGCCGAGTTTCTCTATCTCACCACGGACTATTATGCGCCGGAGTATGAACGCTGCATCAGGTGGGACGATCCGGATCTGGCCATACGCTGGCCGCTGACCGCAGGACCGATTATATCGACTAAAGACCGCGAAGGCCGGCCATTCAGGGATGCCGACCTGTTTCCATGATCCGTTCAAATACGTGCTGACTGCTGCTCTGTTGCTGCCAGCTCTTCGTCATGCTGGAATGTACCAACGACTCCCCAATCTTCCCCTCCTAATTGCACTGCATATGTTTCATGGTATACTCCAGATACGAATGCGGCAAAACTCCGTCCGGAAAACGCTTCTCTGAGAGGGTTTGCATGGAAGACCTGCCCCTATCTACTCCATCTGACAGCGCTGATTGTTACCAGGTCCGCCGGATCAGGAACTATGCCTGGTCTTTTGTCGCCGCATGGACGCTGCTGCTGCTGGCATCTGCTGTATTGACCACCAGAGAGAACAATGCATCACTCGCCAATCTTGCACGGACCGAAGCCAGAGCAGCCATTGGCCGTGACATCCTGTATCGCCGCTGGGGCTCATCCCATGGCGGGGTATATATTCCCGTTACTAAAAAAAGCCCTCCAAGCCCCTATCTGTCGCACCTTCCGGAACGTGACATCAGCACCCCCTCCGGAAAAAAACTGACTCTGATAAACCCGGCCTACATGACCCGTCAGGTCTATGATCTTGCCAAAGAAGCCAACACAGATATCGGTACCGGGCATCTCACCAGCTTGAACCCGATTCGCCCTGAAAATATTCCTGACCCTTGGGAAAAAAAGGCGCTGGACTCCTTTGATAAGGGGGTCAGGGAAGTCAGTGAAATGGTGAAGATCGATGGCCAGCCGTTCATGCGTCTGATGCAGGCGTTTGTAACCGAAAAATCCTGCCTGAAATGTCATTCTTTTCAAGGGTACAAAGAGGGCGATATTCGTGGAGGACTGAGCGTAACCATACCGGTAGGGCCGTTGATCGAAGCAACCAGCAGGAATATATCCGGGGACATGGCGATGCATGGCCTGATCTGGCTGTTGGGGCTCGGCATGACCGGCCTGGGAGCGCGTCAACTGACCCGCAGCGCTCAGGCTCAAAAGCAGACAGAGGTGGAACTCCAGGAACAGGCGGTCAAGCTGGAGGAGGAGATTACCGATCGTCAGGCGACGCAGGAATCCCTGCAGGAAAGTGAGGAAAAACTTCAGGAGCAGAACCACGAACTGCAGGCAACCGAGGAGATGCTGCGGGTTCAGCTTGGCGCATACGAAATAAGCCGGATGCAATTAAAGGAATCGAATTCAACTCTGCAGGCCATTTTTGATGTATCACCACTGCCGATACTTATTTCTTCCTACGCCGATGGCACTGCGAGAGAAGTTAACCGAACTTTTTGCAACACGTTTGGGTACGGGCGAGACAAGGTCATCGGTATGACAGGCTTCGACCTTGGATTATGGAGTGATGTCTCCGAACGACAACACGCTATTCGGACCCTTGGCGAGAAGCAGGGACTCTTCGACTTTCCTGCCGAGATCAGAAACGGACGCGGCGATGTTCGCAGTATCCGGATGTACAGCACGACTATCGATTTCAAGAATGAGCCGTGTCTGCTGAATGTACTTATGGATGTTACCGATCAGAAACGGGCCGAGGACGAACTGCGCCAAGCCCAGAAAATGGATGTGGTCGGTCAACTGGCAGGTGGCGTTGCTCACGATTTCAATAACATGCTGACCGCCATTATCGGCTCGGCCGAGATGATGGAGCGGCATGTGAAGGATAATCCGGCGCAGGCAAAACTGCTGAAAGCAATTCAGGAAGCAGCCGGACGTTCCGCAGCTCTGACCGGCCAGTTGCTGGCATTTTCCCGCAAGGGAGGCACAATGGCCGTGCATATCTGGATTAACAAAGCGGTCCAATCGGCTATCGGTCTGCTTGAGCGCACCATCGACAAGAACATCCGGCTTGAAACCAGGCTTACCGCAACAAATGACCTGATAATCGGCGACCCTGCACAGCTGCAGAATGCTCTGCTCAACCTGGGAATCAATGCCCGTGATGCCATGCCGGACGGCGGTACTATCACCTATGCAACAGACACAGTATTTCTGGATGCCGCGTACTGTGGATCACATAAATTTCAATTACAACCCGGTTACTATGTGGAAATTTCGGTATCGGACACCGGTACCGGGATAAAGAAGGAAATAATCGAACAGATATTCGAACCTTTTTTCACCACCAAGGGTATCGGCAAAGGTACCGGGCTCGGTCTGGCGGCCGTCTACGGTACCGTCAAAGAGCATCAGGGGAGTGTCAGCGTGTGCAGCGAACCGGGCGTCGGCACGGTATTCAAATTATATTTCCCCCTGGCCGCCGAGCAGAATTCTGGCGTCATCGCGAAAGATACGTTCCTTCGTGGTTCGGGTGGCATCCTGCTGGTCGATGATGAGTTACTTATTCGCGAGATGGGCCAGGCGCTTCTGGAGGAGCACGGTTATCAGGTGTTTCTGGCGGCAGATGGCGAAGAGGCGCTGGAGGTGTACGAACGTGAACGTGACCATATTTCGCTGGTGATTCTGGATGTTGTCATGCCGGTCATGGGTGGCAAGGAGACGCTCAGACGTCTGACGGCAGCATATCCGGATATCAAGGTGCTGATATCTTCCGGGTTTCGTCAGGATGAAACAAATGATTCATTTATTGCGCTGGGAGCAAGGGGTTTTATCCAGAAACCGTACCATCCCGAGGAGCTGTTCAAGGCGTTGGACGACGCGATGCGGAACTCCGGCTGAACGCTGTCCGGCCTCCCACTATTCCTGTTTTTTCGGGACTGGCGCCTTCCCCTTCGTAACGGCCATAGTTGTTGGCTCCGCCCGGCCCTTCGTGCCAACGATACCTTCAATCCACATGGAAAGCGCCTTACCGCTCTTCAACGTTTCCTCGGGTATGGCAAGACTGTTTTTTTGTGCAAGATCCCCCGCGTACTTGAGTTGACCTTCGCTCGGACCACCTCCCGGAGCCCGTACCGGCGGAACCGAGAATCCCATCTTGTTGTGAACTCCCTTACAAAATCGCTGCCAGGTTTCCTTATTTTCCACAACCAGATCCAGAAAGTTTTCCATCTTGCTGGTGAGCTCGTAATCTATCACCCAGGCGTGCCTATCCCTGAGATAGTCGATCAGCGTCTCCCCCGGGGGGAGCGGAACCACCCTCCCCTTCTCTTCCTTGACGTATCCCCGATCGGTAATGTTCTTGGTGATGGCGGCGTAAGTGGAGGGGCGCCCTATGTCAAGTCGTTCCAGCTCCTTTACCAGGGAGCCGAGCGTAAATCTCCCTGGCGGCTTGCTCTTTTTCTCTTCGAGAATTTCCTGTACCTTCGGCACCAACTCTCCTACCTCTACAGGGGGAAGCAACTGCAGCTTGTCTTCATCCCCCTTTTTTTCCTTTTCTTCATCAACCTCGGCATACACCTTGAGAAAACCGTCAAAGACCAGAACCCGTCCTGCGGCCTTGAACCGTTCTCCGGCAACATCAAATATCATGACGGTAGAGTCGTAGCGAGCCGCAGCCATCTGGCTGGCGACAGCACGCTTGAAGATCATTTCGTAAAGCCTGGCATGGTCGTGAGTAAGTCCTTCTTTCCCGATCATGGCCGCGATATCCGCGACCGAATGCATATGGGTGGGGCGGATCCCTTCGTGGGCCTCGGCCTGGGAGTTTTTTGATTTGTGCTGGTTCGGTTGGGCAGGGAGATAGCTGTTCCCAAGTGTCCGCTCCAGGAATTCTCTGATTTCAGCCACGAAGGCAAGGTCCATCCGGACGGAATCGGTCCGGTGATAGGTGGTTATGCCGTGATCAAAAAGCGCCTGCGCCAGCTTCATTGTCTGCTCAGGGGTGAACTTCAGGCGGGCGGCTGCGGCGGCCTGGAGGTCTACCGTCGTAAACGGCGGCTTGGAGGATTGTCTAACCTCCTTTTTTTCCACTTTTTCCGCCAGGGCATGGGTCTCCGCACTGATGGCAGCGATGATGGTCTGTGCGTCCGACTGTTGTGCAAACTTGCCATTAACGTGCCGGGCCAGGAAGGTCGTGCCTGCCTTATCCAGCTGGATATCCAGCATCCAGAAGGGGGCTGAGGTGAAGGCCCGGATCTCCCGCTCACGATCGACTACCAGGCGGACCGCCGGCGATTGTACCCGCCCGACGCTGTAGGCACTCCGGAGACTTTTACTGGCGATCGGAGACAGGATATAGCCCACCAACCGGTCGCCGATTCTTCGACCAAGGAAGGCGTTGTAGAGACCCGTGTTTGTCTGTTCGAACGGTATCGCTTTGGCAAGCGATTCCTTCAACCCCTTCTCGGTAACTTCATAGATTTCCATCCGCAGGCATTCTTTGGCGACGTCTTTCACCTCTTCAAAGATATGGCAGCTGATGGCATACCCTTCCCGGTCCGGGTCACCGGCAAGCATGACGGTCTCGCCGCGAGCCGCGGCACGAAGCTCTTTGGGGAGGTTCGCTTTCTTCTCGTGGTAGACGAAGGTCGGTTCATAGGTTGTCAGATCAACGCCGATCTGGGCGTCGGGCAGGTCTTTGAAATGACCCACCGTGGACATGACCTTTACTTTGAGGATAGACTGAATCTTTTTTGCCTTGGTGGGCGATTCAACAATTATGAGCATGGAGGGTGCTGCCTTGTCTGTTTATTTGTTCGCAACATGTAGATCGTGCAGCTGGTTTCCTTTATTGCACGACACAATGATTCCGATCCGGACTGAATGCCGCAGCAGATAGTACCTGCTTTAGCCAATATTTTCAATTTTCATTACAGCACGCTGGTAATCGACAGAATGTGGGGAAGAATAATGCGGGGTGGCGACACAACAGGATGTTCACGCATTCAGATAATCATACAATAGAGTATCGGTGAGATTCCGCCCCGTTACGAAGCTCGACTCCGCGATGTCCTGCCAATGTAACCGAATAAATTCGAAAGCCCCTCGGTTTCCCTCGGGGCTTCCCTGTTAATGGCAGTAAACAGTGCCGGTAGGCTATGTCAGGTACGGCAGGGGAATATCCGCATTATACGATTTGGCGCGGTACGCGAATCTGTGCCTGTTCGTATCCGACGAACACCTTGGCGCCAAGCGTGAACTCCGCCCAGAATTCTTTCCATTGGGAAGGCTCTGTTTCGCTGTCGGTGGCGGGTTTGAGTTCTGCCAGGAAGATGGTCAGTGCGGCACCGCCTGCCAGCAGAAGCCCGGACAGCATGAACGATTTACCAAGACCGCCGGGCTGTGCGTTGATCATCTCTGACACCTTGCCCATAACAAAGCCGCCGACACCCCATGCGGTAAAGAGGGCGCCGTAATTCAGACCATAGTTTTTTGTTCCCCAGTAGTCCTTCGCAAAGGAGGGGAACAGACAGAGGTTCGATCCGTAGTTGAAGCCGATGAAGGAAGCCAGCAGAACCAGCAGCACGGCGCTGCCTGAATTGATCACCGCCATCGCAATGAACATCATCACCGCCTGCATGGACAGCATGATGAAGAGGGTGGCGCGGCGGCCGATCTTGTCGGAAAGCACTCCGGCTATAACCCGTCCCCCGGCGTTTCCGATCGCCATGATTGCAACAGCAACAAACGCCATGGGCCCCATGCTCTTCTTGGCCAGGCCGGCAACGCTGCCGATAACCATCAGTCCGGCTCCCGAACCGATGAAGAAGGTTACCCAGAGGACGTAGAACTTGTAGTTGCGCAGCATCTCGCTGACGGTGGCATTCACCACCGGCTTGGAAGCATTCAGTTTGGCGAGGGGACCGGGATCAGCCGGTTCAACCGGCACAAAACCCTGCGGCGGATTGACAAGCAGAAAGGAAAGCCCGCAGACGACTATCGTGAATCCGATTCCGAGGAACATCATTGCCTTAGGGATACCGAAAGCACCGATCAGATAGGAAGCAAGAGGGGCGATGTAGACCGGTGCAATCCCGAAGCCGCCAACTACGATTCCTGCAATGAGCCCGGTCTTGGAGGGGGAAAACCATTTCAGTGCCGGTGGTGTTGCAGCCGAATAGCCGAAGCCGAAGCCGCTCCCTGCAAGCACGCCGAAACCGAGCACCCAGGACATGTAGCTGCTGGAAAACGCCATCAACATGAAACCCGCCCCTACCAGCACGCCGCCGATAAGCGCGGTACGGGCCGGGCCGATCTTGTCCTGACATTTGCCGGCCAGGATCATGGAGAAGGCAAAGGCCAGGCAGCAGATGGCATACGGGTCGTTGATGGAGGACATATCCCACTGGAATGCATCCGGACCGCCCTTTTCGATAGAGGCCTTGATGGCTCCCTTGAAAACGCTCCAGGCATACAGCACCCCGAGCGCCAGGTTTATGGCAAGACCCGCAGAGACTACGGTCCAACCCTTGTTCTTGATATCAGTCATTTGTAATTCCCCCGCCTACTGTTTTTGGGCCACGAATTTTTTATCCGGGCCGTTCATGCGGATGGCGGTTGCAAACTCCATCCAGAAGACGAGATAGATCGAGACCATCAGCGAAAGGCCGATATTCTGGTTTTCAACACCCAGGGCCTTGGCCAGAATCGGCGAGGCAAAGCCGGCGCCCAGAGTGCCGGTCATCCGCTCAAGCAGGTAGAAGAGCGGCAGGGTCAGCAGCGTGCCGACCACCATGATGGCAATGCCGGTGGGGCGTTTGATCCAGTATTTGGGGGAGAATCCGTACATGCGCATAAAAATAACCACCCAGATAATCCAGACCGAGTAGTCAACGGCGGCATCCGGCAGTGCCAGTTTGTTCTTGACCAGCACGACCTCGAGCACGGTCACGACACCCAGCAGAGTAAACATCCAGTTGAATTTCTCGTTGGCTTGTGTCTGCCAGTTGCGGCTGTCCGGCGCTTTGACCTCATCGAAAGAGTGGCTGTGGGTGCCGAGCGCCGAGAAGAGAATGGCGAACCAGATACCACCATTATGGAACAGGAGCGATGCATGATTGCCGGCTACGTTGGCGATGCGGGACATCGGATCGCGGGCGAAGTCACCGGCGATACGCATCAGGAAGAGGTTGGCTATCACCGAGCAGGAGATGATAACGGCAATGGTGAAGATCTTGCGCGGCAGCAGATAGGGATCGACCCGGTCCGGGAAGCCGATGATAAAGGCGAACCAGATCAGGTACATGATCAGCGGGATGCCGAAGCAGATGCCGTAGACCGACTTGCCGGCGAAGTCGCCGTTTTGCGCATAGATGATGTATTTTTCCTTGACGAGTGGATCGGTGTTGGCCGCCTTGACGACATCCTTGGGCACCTTGTTAAGGTGCGGCAGAAGTCCCATGGCGTACCAACCGTGATCACCCTGAGTTGAGTCGACGACCCAATACTGGTCTCCCATCATCTCGTCAAGTCCACAAAAGAGCTGCATACTGAAGGCGGCGCAGAGGACACAGACCACCAGAAGCATGATTGCATGAGTAATTTTCATTGGCATGAGCGTATTCCCCCTATTCCTTGTGTGTGGTCCAGAACATCGACACCGCGTTGGCGGCAAACAGGCCGTACAGCCACATGGTGTTCCAGGCCGGGCCGGACCAGTGGCTGCCGTGGCCGCCACCGACGACCCCGGAAGCGATTATAAATCCGATTATCGATGTGAAGGCCACCATGGCAACCGAACGCAGAATGGCGCTATTGCGCCAGGTATGACGCTCCAGCTCTTCGATTCTATTCAGCAGTTCAAGCTCTTTTTCGCTCATCTCTCTTCTCCTTTGTTAACGTAATTACTAGAAACAGTATGGAAACTGTCAGGGCCAGGACTAGATGAAGACCATTGTGGCTCAGCGTAAGGTTGTACAGCATTGCGTTCTCCTTCCATTCTGCCGGATAGTGTGATTATCAGCACTTTACCATTTGGGGGATCTCGCCGTGAAAACGATCGGCAAGTTCCATGTATTTAGTGCACTGGGCATGTCGCCCGCTGCAGTATCGAATGATCATGTTAACGTCATGCGGTGATATGTACTCGCAGCCGACATCGCAGTAATCATCGTTTTTGCCATAGAATGGACAGATGTCCTGGTTTCCCATTTATATCCTCTCGTTACGTGTTCAAACTGTATACAGCATCACCCGTGCCAAACCTTCATCAACAGAGTTTTTACCTTTATTACCGGTATGTTGCATAATTGCAGCGATATATGCTAGAGCGCTGGATGTCACCGTTTTTGCATAGTTGCAAAATTCGACTGGCCTATCAGAGATGATCTGACTGAAGTCAAAGAGCCAGGAACGGCTCAATATACTAATTTGTTTGTTATTTCAGCTGGTTTAGAGTCGTAGAGGGGATAATGAACGCTATTTGCAGAATTGCAAATATGACGCCCGACACTATTTGCAATTCTGCAAAACAGTATGGACATTATGGGAGTGAACGGGATACCGAGAAATCGGCAAACCAGTGGAACCCTGTTACGGTTTCCTGGTATGGAACGTCATTAAATCAGTTCGTTCGGAAGATACGTTCAGTTGCTGTTTTTAGGATAGATAATCCGGCGGGTTACACATGCTGCGGCGAAAAACAGAAGATTTATAATAACGATGGAGGCACTGGCAGGGAGGTTGAACATAATGGAAACAACAATTCCGATGAGCACCGAGCAGCAGCCCTGAAGCGCTGCCAGGAGGATGCAGACCTTGAAGCCGCGCGCCAGCTGCAGAGCTCCCGCCGCCGGTACGATCAGCAGTGACGAAATCAGCATGATGCCGACCAGTTTCATCGCCAGCACCACCGACAGTGCGGTCAGCAGCACCAGAATCGAGTTGATGAATGAAGTACGGATACCTGATACCCTGGCAAGCTCATCACTGAATGAAATGGCGAACAGCTCGTGATAATAGAGCGTCACCAGCAGCATGACACCGAGGCAGAGCACCGCCGCGATGGCAACCTCTTCACTCCGGATGGAAAGAATATTGCCGAACAGGAAACTCAGCAGATCAACATTATACCCCCCCCCAACGCTGGCAAGGATAATCCCGGCGGAAATCCCGAGAGCTGAGACCAGACCGATAGCGGCATCCCCACTCAGCCGACCCTTTTCTGTCAGTTTGAGAATACCGAGAGACGCAAGCAGCACGATCGGCATCGTCACCAGCAGCGACATGGCCGAATAGAGCTTCAGCGCAAGGGCGATGGCGGTGCTGCCGAAGGTGACATGCGCCAGTCCGTCGCCGATCAACGACAAGCGACGCAGTACCAGAAAAACCCCCAGTACAGAGCAGAGCAGAGCAATCAGAGTTCCGGCCAGCAGGGCGCGTTGAATAAAGCCGTATGAAAGGATTTCAAGTAGGTTCATGGTCAGTGGCGGTGGCACATAAGGTGCTGAGAGTGTTCGCCGAACAGCGACGACATCTCCGGTGAGCAGCAGAATTCGTCGAAACTGCCGTAAAAAAGGATCTTTTTATCAAGGTAGAGCATTTTTGAGGCATATTCTCCGATTGCACCGCTGTCATGGGTCACCAGCAGGACCGTGACGCCACGCGAGCGGTTGATATCCGCGATCATCGCATAAAAACGGCCTCTGGTCTCCGGATCGAGGGCGGCGGTCGGTTCATCGAGAACAAGCAGTTCCGGATCATTAACGATGGCGCGAGCAAGCAGAACACGCTGCAGCTGCCCCCCCGAAAGTTCACCTATCAGTTTATGTCTTAGATCGGAAATACCCAGTTCATCGAGGATTGTACAGATTTTATCATTATCGGATCGATTCAAACGTTTTGGAAACCGTTTGAGCGACAACAAGCCGAGACCAACAGTTTCATGCACCGTCGCCGGAAATACCGGGTTGACCAGATTGAGGCTTTGCGGCAGATAGCCGACTTTGTGCCAGTCACGGAAATCCGGCAGGGGGGTACCAAACAGCGCTGCAGACCCCGTGCTGGTCGTTACCAGTCCGAGTATCGCCTTGATCAGCGTACTCTTGCCGGAACCATTCGGCCCCACGATGCCGACATAATCGCCGCGCTGGACCCCAAAGGAAATATCCTCAAGAACCCTCCCCTCGCGATAGCTGCACGACAGCAGTTCTGTTGAAACTATTTCGCCCGGCATTGTAGGCCTTTCTGCAGCTGTTCCAGATTACGATCCATCAGGTCAAAAAAGGTAACGCCCCGCGACAGGTCATCCCGCGACAGGTTATGCGCCCCATGGAGCATCAACACCTCCACGCCCGCTTCCTGTGCCAGCGTTTCGGTCAGACGGGGCGAAAGCAGCTCTTCGGCAAATAGATACCTGGCGCCGGAGGACCTGATTTCCCGGACCAGCGCAACCATCCGCTCGGCCGACGGTTCCGAATCCGAGGAGATTCCGCTGAGCGCGTGATATTCGAGTCCGTAGCGACCTGCCAGGTAGCCGAAGGTATTATGGCCGCCATGCAGGAGTTTTCTGGTCGAGCAGGACGAGAGACTCTGTTTGTACCGATCGTCAAGTGCCGCAAGCCGCGTTTTCAGGGCTTCGGCATTCTGACGATACACGCCGCTGTTGACCGGATCGGCGGCGATAAACCCGTCCAGAATTGTTTCGACCATCCGTGCAGCATTGGCAAAGTCGAGCCAGATGTGCGGATCGATCCCTTTCCGGTCATGGTTTCGGGCGCCTTCCCCATTCTGCTGGTGATCATGCTCATCCCGGCTCACGCCCGACCGGTAGCTGACCCGCTCTCCGGCATTGACAACCCGCAGCGTCCTGCTATCGATGCCGGTGACTATTTTTTCAGCCCACGGCTCCATGTATCTGCTGGTGTATATAAACAGTCCGGCACGGCTGATCCTGATCATATCTTCCGGCTTCGGCTCAAAGGTGTGAGGCTCGACTCCCGGAGGCAGCAGCATGGTCACCTGCGCCTTGCCCCCGGCAATCGTCCGGGCAAAGTCATACAGGGGAAACAGGGTCGTGACCACCTGCAAGCCGGCAGCAGGCTTCACTTCCTCCTTTTTGCACCCGACCTGAAGCAGGGCGGCGCAACATGATGCAATCATGACGACAACAGCGATTCGAATCTTCATGACGTTTGAACGCTTCGCAGCCGGATTCCGTCGGGAGCTATTGAGACGGCCCCCTCTTTGTACAGTCCCCCGACCGCTTTTTTAAAACTCTTTTTACTCAACCGCAGCAGTTCGGCAACCGTTTCAGGAGGACTTTTGTCGGTCACGGGGAGAAAGCCGTTATGCGCCGCCAGAGCAGCCAGGATAATCTCGCGATCTTTTTCAGCCTCCAGCGCCCCCCCTTTGCGCAGCGTGACATCGACCTTGCCATCGTCCCTGATTTTTTTGACATATCCGCGCAGGCGCTCGCCACGGGCCGGCTTGACAACAAGCTCCGTATGGAAGATCAAGCCACCGAAACTTTTGTTGATGATGACCTTGGCGCCGAGATCCGTGCAGGCATAGACCAGCAGGTCTACCTCTTCACCTTCGGACAAGCTGTCATCCACCGGTTTGATGAATTTTTCAAGTTTCGCCGACGCCGCAATCCGGCCGCTGTCATGCAGATAGATCCATACCAGCACCTGATCGCCACGCCTGACCGGTTCCGTCTGCTCTCCAAACGGCAGCAGCAGATCCTTTTCCAGTCCCCAGTCAAGAAATGAGCCGACAGTTGTCGTTTCCTTGACCGTCAGGAACGCAAGATCCCCCACAACAGCGCGGGGTTTTTTAGTGGTAGCGGTCAAACGCCCATCAGAATCAACGTAAACAAAAACATCAAGAAGTGCACCGGCCTCCGCACCTTTCGGAAGGAGACGCAAAGGGAGGAGGACATCCCCTTCATCTGATTTGAAAACGGCTCCGGAAGGGGTAATGCGGGCAATGATAAGTTGATTGTAGTTACCGATCTGAATCATGATTTCTCCCTGCTCTTGTCCGCCAGAGCCAGTTCACGCACTTCCCGGGCAAGCGGCAGTGTGATGCGCCGTTTTTCGGCCATTGAGAAGCGGTATAACTGGTGAAAAGCGGTTATTAATGCGCCAACTTCACGGCTGGTGGTTACCAGAATGTAGTCGACCACATCATCGGGTATCCTGATTTGATGATCGTCAGCCACCTTCTTGATAATCATTCTCCGGGAGCTGTCATCAGATGTATCGAGCCTGGCTACCAGTCCCCATAGCAGCCGCGAAGTAAGGTGATCATCCATATTTGCAAGATCACGCGGCGGGAGGACTCCAGCCATTGCAATCATGCGGCCTGAGGTGTGAAATTCATTAAACAGCTGCCACAGAGCCCTCCGCAGATCAGGATCATCCGGCATATCCTGAAGGTCGTCCACCACCAACCCGCCCGCCGCAGTGAATGTCGATACGAGCCGTTCCGGGTCAAGGGGATCACGGAGCGAAAGGTAGGGGTAATTGCTGCCGGCAATCGATCGCAGCAGATGGGTTTTACCGGACCCTGAGGGGCCGTACAGGTAAAGCAGGCTCTCTGAATCAGCAGGGTCGGCAATCCTCAGCGCAAACCGGAGCGCAGCTATGTTTCCTTCACAGGGGACAAAGCTGTCAAAGCTGAAACACGGGGTAACGGGAAAGTCGAAGAATTGCTGCATAACTAGAACAGAGCCGCCTGGGAGGATTCCGGGGCGATACGATCAAAATGAAGATAGGCCGCACGGGTGGCAACTCTGCCGCGCGGGGTGCGATTGATAAACCCGTTCTGGATCAGAAACGGCTCGTAGACATCCTCGATGGTATCACTCTCTTCGCTGATGGCGGCAGCAATGGTGTCCAGTCCAACCGGCCCTCCGCCGAACTTGTCAATAATCGTCAACAGGATCATGCGATCCATCTGGTCAAAACCCATTTCATCAATTTCAAGCAGCTTCAGGGTTTCCCGCACGACATCGAGAGTGATGACACCATCGGCGCGCACCTGCGCATAGTCACGCACGCGGCGCAGCAGACGGTTGGCAATCCGCGGGGTTCCCCGGCTGCGGCGGGCCAACTCGGCCGCCCCGTGGGGATCTATTTCCATTCCGAGAATGCCGGACGAACGGCAGATAATGGTGGCAAGTTCGTCATACGTGTAAAATTCAAGCCGGGATATGACCCCGAAGCGATCGCGAAGCGGCGAGGAAAGAAGCCCGGCCCGGGTGGTGGCGCCCACCAGCGTAAAACGGGGCAGATCCAGCTTGATCGAGCGTGCGCTCGGCCCCTGCCCGATAATGATATCGAGCTGATAATCCTCCATGGCCGGGTAAAGAATTTCCTCTACAACATGGGAAAGACGGTGGATCTCATCGATGAACAGCACATCATGCGGTTCAAGATTGGTGAGAATGGCGGCCAGATCTCCCGGGCGTTCGATGACCGGACCGGAGGTAGACTTGATGTTCACCCCCATCTCGCAGGCGATGATGTTGGCCAGAGTCGTCTTGCCGAGTCCGGGAGGGCCGTACAACAGGACATGATCGAGCGCCTCCCCCCGCCCCCTGGCGGCATCTATGAACAGACGCAGATTTCCCTTGATCTTCTCCTGTCCGATGTAGTCATCAAACGATCGAGGGCGCAACGTCGCGTCATACTGGGAGTCATCGTCCCGTTTTTCAGGGGTGATTGTGCGGTTTATACTGGAATCCATCTCTGCTCCGGTGCTGATGTGTAAAAGAGATCTCAGGTTCTGCAGACCGGGCCCTGACTGAATATTCGTATTATTGCGACTTCCCGACCAGACACTGTATCCCGGCGACCGTCAGTGCAGCATCGTTCAGGAGGCCGTCAGCCATACGTTTGAAGGAGGCCCGTCCCGACGCCACCTCATTTTCACCTATCACGACACTATAGCGCGCCTTGAGCTTGTCAGCCCGGCGCATCTGGCTTTTCAGGCTTTTCCCTTCGTAATCCATCTCGACCCGGACTCCGGACTTTAACAGACCGTTCATCAGGCTGAATGCGGCGTCACGCTCCCCTCCCCCCATCGTTGCGATAAACAGATCCGGGAAAGTCTCAAACTCCTGGCTGGCGAGCAGCAGCGCAACCCGCTCCAGCCCGACTGCGAAACCGATTCCGGGAATGGCCGGTCCCCCGAGCTGCGAGATCAGACCATCATAGCGCCCACCAGCAGCTACGGCAGATTGCGAACCGAGCAGTCCGGTAACCATCTCAAAGGTCGTGCGGGTATAATAATCAAGTCCGCGCACCATGCGGGAATTGATGCTGTACGGGGTGGACGAAAGGTCAAGGTAACGGCGCACGCTGCTGAAATGATCGTCACAGCCGCTGCAGAGATGTTCCAGAACCGATGGAGCCCCGGCAGTCGCCTCAATGCAGCCTGGCACCTTGCAGTCCAGCGTGCGAAGCGGATT
>JBAVTM010000353.1:0-2514 GCA_049696195.1 Desulfuromonadaceae bacterium
CTTCGATCGCTTTGCGCTCGATTGCGGATGGGCGCGAAAATCGATGGTCTCCGCCCTGACCCTGTTCGGCCTCAGTGAGATGACGGCCCGTTATGCCAGCTATGAAGAGTTTGCGGAAATCATTCGCCATCGCTTTACTGAGCCGGGAGAAACCCTCAAGGAGCTTTATAACCGGCTGGTTTTTAATATCTTGTGCGGCAATACCGATGATCACGCCCGCAATCACGCCGCTTTTTGGAATGGGCAAGAGCTGACCTTGACGCCGGCCTATGATATTTGTCCTCAAGGACGTACCGGCAATGAAGCGACTCAGGCCATGCTCATAACCGGAGAAAACAGGTTCAGTCAGCTCAAAACCTGCCTGGCTGCTGCGCATCACTTCCTGCTTTCCCGGCAGGCAGCTGTCGCTGTAATTGGCCGGATCGAGACATCCATTCGTGACAATTGGGAGAGGGTCTGTGAAGAAGCGGAGCTTAGCCCGGTTGATAAAAACTATCTGTGGGGACGTCAATTTCTCAACCCGTTTTCCATCGAGCGATGACCCGGAAGAATAAGAAATAGGGGAAGTGGCCCGGTTTTCCTTGTGGTTTGATTTCGTAACAGTCCGTCCCCTTTTGGTCCCTGGCACCGTAATCAATGTCTTTCCAAACATCCGGATGCGGCCAAGATAGGGTTGGTCGGTCGTCTAGGGGGTGCTTTTGAAAATAGTTGAAAACTGTTCTCAAATAAGTTACAAACGAAGCTAATATGAGAACAGTTGGTGGGAGAGATAAAATGAAATCTTCAGGTCTCGCAGAGACTCTTTTCAGTGACTATCGGCGACGAGTGTTGGCACTTTTGCTGTTGCGTCCCGACGAGAATTATCATGTCAGGGAAATCTCTCGTTTGACTGGCGTCCCGGCAGGATCGCTGCACCGGGAGCTCAAGCTTCTTGCTGATACCGGTCTCCTGGTTCGACATTCAGTTGGGAATCAGGTTCGCTATCAAGCCAACCGGGATTGCCCGATTTTCAGCGAACTGGCCGGGATCTTCCGCAAAACAAGCGGCTTGGCGGATATTATCCGCATGGCTTTGATGCCGCTGTCCAATAATGTGAAAGCCGCGTTTGTTTTCGGCTCCGTGGCAAAGGGAGAAGAACATGCAGCCAGTGATGTGGACGTCTGCGTTGTCGGTTCGTCCTCCTTTACCGAGGTAGTCATGGCCCTGGCGGATATGAATCTTCAGCTTGGCCGCGAAATCAATCCGGTTGTCATGTCGCACGAGCAATTCATTACCAAGCTGAATGCCGGCGAACACT
Organism: Desulfuromonadaceae bacterium; assembly: GCA_049696195.1. Lineage (GTDB taxonomy): Bacteria > Desulfobacterota > Desulfuromonadia > Geobacterales > Pseudopelobacteraceae > JACRCG01. The sequence goes on from JBAVTM010000353.1 coordinate 1,298, forward strand.
TTGTTTCCCGAATTATGAGCGAACCTAAACTCTTTCTTATAGGTGATGAACATGACCTTGGAAAACCTGCGTAACCTGGAGAAAATCGGGCAGCTAAAAAGCCACGTGACCAGCCGCGAAGAGGTGCAGCGGCTGTTTGACGCTGCCCGGCGTAATCTTTCCGATGCCGGTGTAGAGGTGATCAGCTGCGAGACCCGCTTTGACAGTGCTTACAAGGCAGTCATGCAACTTGCACTAGCCGCAATGATGGCGAACGGTTTTAGGCCCGATACAAGTAAACCGGGACACCATATGATCGTAATTCAATCACTGCCGCAGACCATCGGACTGCCGACCGAAAGGATGACCGTACTCGATGTGCTCCGGAGAAAACGGAACCTGACGGATTATTCCGGAGGCTGGATCGAGGAAACATCAATGGAACAGTGTATTTTGGAAGCAAGGAATCTGTTGCGAGATGTGGAAGCCTGGTTTGAGGAGCAAAGGCCGGACTTGGTGTAGTGGTGTAAAAAGTTTGTTTAGAGGCGGTTACGGTCAGGCTGGATGCGGACGTGGTGCATTGGCTCAAGCGTGATGGCAAAGGGTATCAGACGCGGCTCAATGCGATTTTGCGGCGGGAGATGGAACGGAGTGGGCGTAAGGCGGCTTAATCGGGTTTATCGGAACGTTAATTGGGGAGTGCCCCGCTTTTCCGAAAACAGGTTGCTCTCACGAAGGTACGGAAAAAATGACGGAAAATGAAATCGGGACAATTGTAGTCAATTGCGCTGTGCGCCTTCATATGGAACTTGGGCCTGGGTTACTTGAATCCGTTTATGAGGTATTACTTGCGCATTTGCTTAAAGATGCCGGTTTGAGGGTTGAGCGTCAGGTTTCGATACCGATTGAATTTCACGGTATCCGGTTTGATGAAGGATTCCGGGCAGACATGGTCGTGGAAGACAAAGTGATTCTGGAACTTAAATCAGTAGAATGCATCAACAATGCACACAAAAAACAGGTTTTAACGTATCTGAAATTGACAGGTATGAAGCTGGGTTACCTGCTTAATTTCGGTGATGAACTGATGAAGGACGGTATTACCCGTGTACTGAACGGCAAACTCGAATAATCGAAAACAGGTTACTCTCACGGAGTCACGGAGGCACAAAGGAAAACCAGGAAATACGCTTTAAATCTTAGGGGTAAACATCAAAGGCTCTTGGTTCTGACTTCCT
>JBAVTM010000354.1:0-1686 GCA_049696195.1 Desulfuromonadaceae bacterium
CAGCATGTTCCCGGGAGATGATGTGGGAGCGCAGAAGAACCTGCAACGCTGGTTGCAGTTGCCGGAACCACCTGACTATGAGGGCGTTCAAAAGCTCCTGGCCCGCTGGCAGCCGTATGGGGGACTCATCTATTTCCATCTTCTGTTGGACCGATTGGCGGCTGCCGGGTATCTCCCCGGCTTTGACGACCGGGTCCCGCCACCCCCTTTTTTAGATACTGTGTCATAGGACAACATCGCACCGCCACCCTCAGAAATACCTTCCAATTTCAATCAGAACGTCCGACTCCATTAACAGACATCCGCTTATCTCCACTCACCGAACAAGCTGATATTATGCTTATGCCTGAAAAATTCTTTATCAATCGACCTGCCGGCAGAAACTGTTCAGTTGTCTGTTATACTTATACAGGGAAAGCGAGCGTCGCGCGGCATACCGGAAAAGATTCGAAGGCAAATAATCCGGCGAATCGCACGGCTTATCACCACCTGCAAAGCTAAGGAACTATGGAGGCAACCCATGAGCATGCTGTTTTCACCCCTTACCCTGCGAACAGTCACGTTTCGCAACCGGATCTTCGTATCCCCCATGTGCCAGTATTCAAGCCGCGACGGCATGCCGACGGACTGGCATCTCGTTCATCTCGGCAGCCGTGCCGTGGGTGGTGCGGGGCTGGTGATGGTCGAGGCAACCGCGGTTAGCCCGGAAGGGCGCATCAGTCCTGACGACAGCGGCATCTGGAGCGATGCCCATGCCGGTGCGTTTGCACCGATCACCCGCTTCATCCGGGAGCAGGGCGCCGTGCCGGGAATTCAGCTCGCCCATGCCGGCCGCAAGGGGTCATGTTCACTGCCGTGGCTCGGCGGCGGGCCCCTGGGGATTGAGGCGTGCGGCTGGCAGCCGCTTGCGCCAAGTGCATTCCCCTTTGACGTCGGACATCCCGTTCCCCGTGCCTTGACATTGACCGAGCTGGATGAGATCGAAGCCCAGTTCCGTGCTGCAGCACGCAGGGCGCTTGCCGCAGGCTTCCAGGTGATTGAACTTCACATGGCCCACGGCTACCTGCTCCACGAGTTCCTCTCGCCGCTGGTTAATCATCGTAATGACGGTTTCGGCGGCACTCTGGACAACCGGCTCCGCTTTCCCCTGCGGGTGGCCGACGCGGTACGGGAGGTCTGGCCGGCCGAACTGCCGCTGTTTGTGAGGATTTCTGCGACTGACTGGGTGGATGGCGGGTGGGATATCGACCAGTCGGTGATTCTGGCCCGGCAGCTGAAGGAGATCGGCGTGGACCTGATCGACTGCTCTTCTGGGTTTGCCGTGCCCGATGAACCGGTTCCCTTCGGTCCCGGCTTCCAGGTGCCGTTCGCGGCCAGGGTTCGGGCCGAGGCGGGGATTGCCAGCGGAGCGGTCGGCTTCATCACCGAGCCGGTACAGGCTGAGCAGATTGTCGCCACCGGCCAGGCCGATGCGGTACTGCTGGGGCGGCAGATGCTGCGCGATCCCTACTGGCCGCTCCATGCCGCCAAGGCGCTGCACGTGGACGCATCCTGGCCGAACCAGTATCTGCGGGCCAAATAGCCCCCTTGCAGCTGCACAGCAAAGGGCCCAGACAGTTATATAATCAGGAAAACGGCAGCCCGGCCGGTCAAGCCGTTACGGCCGCCGACGGATTAAGCTCGAGG
>JBAVTM010000355.1:0-5870 GCA_049696195.1 Desulfuromonadaceae bacterium
GATCTAGTGACGGCACTGAACCCGATTCTGCTTAACCAAACGTTTGGAGATGATAAAAAAATCACGGTCCGGAGCTTCAATTTAAGAAGTAATGACGGCAAACTTGTAATCGATTTAGCCTCTACCGGAGACTTTGACGGTGAATTGACGCTGGTTGCCAAGCCAATATACAACCCTCAGAGCAATTCACTTACGTTTGACAATATTGAGTTTGATACCAGACATGCCGGCTTCATGGTTGGTGTCGGCGGCTGGCTGTTTAACGGTACGATTCGTAATGTCATCAAAGAAAAACTCAATGCAACTATTGTTGACCAGCTTGCGAGTGCGCGGTTAAAAGCTTCAGCAGCTTTAGCAAGGATTCAACTTGCTGATCATGTAGAACTCTCCGGTACGGTCAAATCTTTATCACTCGGGGAAGCAGTTGTGGATGCTGATCGCTTGTCACTTCAAGTCACTGCTCAGGGAGAATCAGGCATTAGCTTGAAGTGATAGACTGAACTGAAGTGGTCTGGAAAAAGTGGGCACCATCGCAGGGCCAGACTTTTCCACCTGAAGCTGGTCCAGGTTTCAGGTGGAAAAGTTCATTCTATTCACAGGGAAAGGTTCGAAGGCGTCCGCAAAGTGGCGCAGTATATCAAGGGCTTACAGCTAATAGCTGTAGGCTCTTTTTTTGTAAAATCATTAAAGTGGCTCCGCTGGCTAGTAGTTATTTTTGCCTAATATAACATTTGTTTCGCCCAGACGTTTTATTGAGTCCTCGACCACGTCACGGCTGATTTGGAATAGAGGTACCCGGAAGTGTCATTTGGCGGTTTTTTTGCGCACAAAAATATCACCTCCGTACCAATTAAAAGTATGATAGATTAACTAAATATGATATCAGGACACACCAAACCAGGATGCGATAAAATGATCAAAACCATACTACAATTGATTATATCGTTGACTTCTTTAGCAATCATTGGCTGTGCGAATGAGACTAGGGACTGTATTTTGCGTGGCGATACGTCCATGGTGAATAATAACTTCTGCGAAGCCACCACTCACTACCGTAAGGCCCTGGCATTGTCCCCCGATCGTTCAAAGGATCAGAAATTCGGTGCAAACCTCCAGTATGCAAAAAAAGAATGTGCAAAGTCCCATTACAAGGAAGGTACGGATTATGTCGCCAAACATCAACTTGACGAAGCGGTAAACGCGTTCAAGGCCTCTCTGGCCGTTGATCCTGACAACAAAAAAGCGCAGCTGGCACTTGAACAATCCCTGAATATTAAAGCTGAAAACGTTATGTCAGCTGTTGATAATTTCCAGGATGGAATGGCATTCGCCTCCAAAAAGGATTGGCGCACCGCCGTGAAACAATTTAAGCGGGCACAAACCAGCAGCGCAAATAAACAAACACAAGAACAGGCACAAGAACAGATCGGTAACGCGCTCCAACAAATCAAGCAGGCTGAAGGGATCTATAGCGAAGCCCTGTCGCTGCTTGAAAAGAAAAAATGGTCGGATGCGGTCGGGAAATTGGGGAACGTTCTGACCATCGACCCTGCACACCCGGACGCCCCTGGTAAAATCCTGCTTGCCCAGACTGGGATCGCGGCTGGACGAGACCACTACCTGAAAGGTGAAGATGCGCTCAAGCAGGGTAATCGAGCCGAGGCCGTCAGATTTTTCAAAAAAGCCGTGCAGCAGTCTCCCGAACAAACAGAAGCACGAAATGCGCTGACAGACCTCTATTACCGCATAGCCAACGAACAGGCAGAAAAAGGTAATGCGGGAAATGCGGTTCTCTTTCATACCAGAACGCTGTCTCTGCAACCGAATCACAAGGGCGCCAGCTCAAGTATAGCAACTCTGGAAGATGAAATCAGACAGCGGATTACCTGCAATCTGGCATTGCTTCCTCTCAGGGAGTATTCCCGTGATCCTGAACTGTCGAATGGGATATATACCGCCTTGAGAAATAAAATGCTGGCCGGCGAAAAGGGATTTGTAAAGATTATCGATAACAAGCCGCTCGAAATGCTTGCAGAGGAAAAAGACATCCCTGTTGAAAAGCTGAATGACGGCAAAAACGTCAACCTTTTAAAGTCATTGCCCGCGGTCAGTGCCGTCTTGACGGGAAAAATTGCCGCCTTTAAAATATCTTCGGAGAAGAAGGCAGAAAATCTTTCAAAGCAGTACCAGTCAGGGACGAGTCGGAAGAGAAACCCGGAGTACGACACGGCGGTAGCAAACGCGCGTCTTGCCAACCAGGCAGCGGAGGCCACCAGACGTGTAGCGGAGCAGGCAGGATTCGGGTTTCTCGGCAAAGTCCTTAGTACCGTCACGGATGTCAATACCAGCATGGATGTGGCGAATACGCCGGAATACATCGACGAACCGGTATTCAGCACCTGGCGCTACAAGATCAGCCACCACAAGAAAAAGGCAGAAGTGTCTGTGTCATTTCGGCTTTTGGATACTCAGACTGGTGAATTGCTAGCAGACGAGTCGATCCCTGCCCATGTTGAGTTCACCGCCGATTCCGTCGAGAATCCGAACCCGGAAATCGGTATTGAAGACAAGCCACTGCCCTTTGAGTCAGACGATGATCTGAAAAACGCATTAATTGCAAAAGCTACGGACCAGATTACCAGCAAGCTCACCGTGACGATGCATAAATACGCAAACAGATATCTTCGTGCCGCACAGAGTTTTGATGCCGCTACTGACAGGGTTCAGGCTGTTGAGAATTATATGAATTTCGTCTATGCCATCCCCAATGACAGCCCAACGTATGCAAACGAACTCAAAAAGGCCAAGGAGTATCTGGAGTCCGTTGATACCAACAATTGAATGTATTTTTTTATACCCGAGGAGGATCTATGACCAACGTTTATTCACTCCGCTTTCTGATTGCAGCACTGGCGTTCTGTACTGCCTGCCCTTTGCAGGCGTATGCTTTTTTAGGATTCGGAAGTAATCCGATAAACCGGGAGATCACCTCGACTCCGAGCGGAGCGACGATCTATTACTCATTAAAAGAAGATGAACCCGGTACGAAACTGGGGACGACACCCTTCAACGACACCATTAAAGACGATAAAATTTCTCCGGCCGGATATTACCGAGTCGAAAAAGATGGGTACAAACCGAAAACCGTATTTGTGCCCCATCAGGAAAAACCGGCCGACATCAAGCAAAACATCGAACTCCAGGCGATCACGACGATTCGCCTCAAAATCATCTCCACACCTCCCGGGGCCACGATTCTGTTTGGGAAGGATGTTAACAATATCACCAAGGAACTCGGCCCTGCACCGTACACTGAATCAAAAACTGACGCTGCTTCAGAGCAGAAGCCTTTCTGGGAAAAGGGGGTTTACAAGGCGTTGCTGAAAGGGTACCGGCCAAAAATTGTTGCCAGCGAGCGGAGTGCGGAAAACAAGCAGATCAGCTTTGAACTTGAGCCGCTCCCCCTGCCTCCCGAGCCGCCGAAGGTCGAATATCCCGACAAGAAAACCGTCGCATGGAAACCTGTCAGCCTGGATGCATACAAGAATCCGGACGCGGACCTTTCGGCTGGGATTCCGCTGGCGGTCATGGCTTTCAAGGAAAACAGCGCACTGGATATGGGAAGCCTGGCGGCCGATTCGCTCATCCTTAAGTTGCAAAGAAAAGGATTTGTCGTCATTGAGCGTGAAATCATTGAAAAGGCCATTACGGACCTGAAAGGCGCTGCCCCTGCGGACAAAAAAGCTTCGGCCGGAATCGAACTTATCAAGGACCTGAGCGTACCGCTTAAAACACGCTACTTCATGATCGGTTCCATAAACGAATATATCTCAGGCAATGAAAATCTCATCATACTTCCCTTCATACCCGACAAAGAAAAGGAACGGTACCAGAAGGAATATGATGCATATATGGCCTATTTCAAATCAGAGAACATTTCCAACCCGCAACCGGTCAAATCCTTGCAGGAGTGGGAGCTTGAATTCAATGCCAAGTCCCAGACATTTTCAATGCCGGTATCCCGGGTGAGTATAACCGCAAAAATTCTTGATGTTAAGAGCGGCAAGGCGGTCTGGACCGGAATTGCCAACGTTTCTGACAACGGATTGCAAAAGGGCCTGAACGCAATACTGTCCGCCATGGCTGACAGTATTGGCGATACAGGAGATGGCAAGGGGGACAACAAAAATAAACGATAGAAAGCATGTCTAAATGGTCAAGTCCTCAGGATTTTAACGCCTGGGGTCTGTCGGACTCGAGATCTCCCCGCGTGTTACCGGCAGCCAGGCTGATAACAGGCACTTGCAGTTTTTTTGCAGGTGCCTGTTTTTTTTACTAAATATCGTTGTACACATACGTTGTACGTTAGATTATGTCAGGATCATATTAAACTGAATTATCCATGACGAGGTCGCTGTGTCACATAAACCATTGTGGAAAGGCTCGCGCGGCGAGTGGTATCTTGCTGTTCAGGCCTGCCTGTTTTTACTGTTGGCTTTTGGCCCGCGCACGAGTCCGGGAGTGACCGCGTGGAGCGCTCCGTACACATGGATTGGCACCCTGGGGGGCGGAATTTTATTGGGGTCGGGCATTCTCCTTGCCGCAGCCGGTACAGTCTGCCTGGGAAAGAATCTCACCCCGCTACCCTGCCCTAAGGAAAATGCGACGCTGATAATAACCGGAGCGTATCGACTCGTCCGGCACCCGATCTACAGCGGCATAACGCTGATAGCCTTGGGCTGGGGAATGTGGCTGAACAGTTGGCTTACCGTCGGTTACGCGCTGTTGCTCTTTGCCTTCTTCGACATCAAATCACGGCATGAAGAACGTTTACTGGCAGAAAAATTCCCGGAATATGACGCGTACCGAAAGCGCGTAAGGAAACTGATCCCCTTCGTCTACTGAGGATTGCTGCCGCACCATCCCTGATCGTTCATTCAATTGTGATCAGGCCGGCTGCAAACAGCATCGGGGCATTACATCGTTGACTTCAGGGAACATAGGGTATAACATTTTTTACCAAGTTAGATGATACACGATAATACTAAACCGCCCGCGAGGGTGGGGCGGAAAGCCCACAGGGTCTCATAGAGACAGCCGGGTTGCCGAAATATCACTATATTTCTGCGACCCGGCTTTTTTTATTTCAAATTCCCGGGAGAAGGGGGCGTTATGTTTCGAAAGGCATTATCGGTACTGAAAGTATCAGCGGTTCTGGCGGCGGTAACAGTGGCACTGTTTCAATTTCAGGGGTGTGGAGGGAGCAGCAGCAGTGCTGCGCCTACAGGAACACTGAAGCTCTCGATCACCGACAAGATGAGCGATGATTTTGAAAACGTTGTAATCAGTATTCGTGAAATAAGGGTAGTGCCCGCAGGCAGAGAAAACGCTCCGGACAATGATCCCGGACTCCCCGTGGTGGTGCGTTTTGCAACGCCAAAAGTAATCGATGTCATGCTGTTGCAGTTCGTACAGCAAGCACTTGGTGATGTTGTTCTTCCGGCAGGCACCTACAGCCAGATCCGTCTGATACTCGAACCCAACCCCAATGGCCAGGGGCAGCAACCGGCAAACTACCTCGTGCTGAAATCGAATCTCAACACCAAAATTCCGCTCACCACTCCCAGCGGCCAGACATCCGGTCTGAAAGTTTTAGGTCCTTTGGCTATTAAACCGGGCATAATCAATGCGGTGATGATTGACTTCGATCCGAATACCGCTGTTGTTGCCCGGGGAAATGGTGACTACAACCTGAAACCGACGGGGATTCGTCTTGTTCAGATGGCTGATATGCTCACACAGTACGGTTCCATTTCCGGAACTGTTACGGCTTTCGACAGCTGGTCAAGTGCGAGCGTTTCCGTCAAGCG
>JBAVTM010000356.1:0-1868 GCA_049696195.1 Desulfuromonadaceae bacterium
CGTATCATGTGTTACACAATACATAACCACAAGGAGATCCGTATGAAAATGCAGTGCACGCGTATAACGATACTTCTGTCAGCAGCTTTTCTGGTGTTTTTTTGTTCCGCAGGTTTGCTCCTCGCCGCTGAACCGATTAATGTCGGTTTCACCTCGGATTTTTCGGGGCTTGATGCCTCGAAAGGTATGGAGGAGGCGCCGGTCGTCGAGATGGTGGTGAAGGAAATCAACGCTGCGGGCGGCATCAAAGGACGACCGATCAACCTGATTGTTCAGGACAACGGGTCCGACCCTGCCAAGGCGGTCGGCAACGCCAAGATGTTCAAGGAAAAATATAAATGCAAGGTCATCATCGCGGGAGTCACCTCGTCGGTATGCACCGCCTTGAAAAACTGGGGGGACCAAAACAAAATACCGATCATCGCCATCGATCCCCAGAGCGACAAGTTGTGGGTCAAAAGCGGCAAGGCCTGGTTTTTCAGGACGGAAACCCCCGCATCACCCCGTGTAGAGGCTATACTTAAGAGGCTTAAAAAGCTCGGCTATACGAAGGTCGCCTACGAAGGGACGACGCTTGCGTGGGGGACGGACTCCCTTGCCGTATTCAAGGAAAAAGCACCGGCATACGGAATCAAGATTGTCTCCGAAGTCATGACGGAGCCCAAGACAAAAGATCTCTCCATTCAAGCCAAAAAACTGAAGGATTCAGGTGCTCAGGCGGTGATCTCCGTCGAATATGAGGCGGAGACGGCCGGTTTGGCACGTGCCATGAGCGCCATCGGCTGGAAACCGTACATAGTTCATGCCAGCGCTGCGAATCTTGCCGCTTCGATGGGGCTTGTATCTCCGGAGCTGTTCAACGGCTGGGAAACCGTCATGCAGATTGATCCTACCAAGCCCCTCGTCAAGAGCCTGTGGGCGCGGTCCAAGGCGTTTGCCGCCAGCAAGAATGTTACGCTTCATGAAGACGAGAAGGGGCCCCGATCCTACGATGCCATCAATCTTCTGGTGGCAGCGCTGAAGGCAAGCGGCAATCCCGATGATTCGGCCGCCATACGCGACGCTTTTTACAAACTCCCCAATTACGAGCGGGCAATGGGCAAGAAGGGTGGCAAAGGCGGATTCACGGAAGGTAAAAATCACTTGCTGGGCGGAGACGATTTGGTCATCAATACGGTCAAGTCGGGAAAACTGGTCCCAGTGAAATAGGGCGGCATTCCGTCGTGTCTTTTCTTGAAACCTGCCAGGCATCCGCGAGGAGCCTGGCAGGCCATATTGATAAGGAAATTACGTGATGCTTCAAGGGAATCAGCGGTGAGCATATGAAATCATTGTTTGACCAGACATGCTTTGCCGGTTTGCATCTAAAGAACAGATTCATTCGTTCTGCTACCCGTGATGGGTTGGCAGATGATCGCGGCCAGGTGACGCAGGAGCTGCTGCAGGTATATGAAAATCTGGCCAAAGGCGGGGTCGGCACCATAATCACGGGACACGCCTATGTGACCGATGTAGAACAGTCGAAGCAGCCGCGCCAGATGGGTATCTATGACGACTCGTTGATAGGCGGTTATAAGCTGCTGACTGAAGCGGTCCATCGGCATGCCGTTAATATCATCCTTCAAATAAGCTGCGTTGGCGCTCAAACATATGCCGGCGGAAACGAACGGCTGCTCTGGGGGCCAAGCGCAATTGAAGATGTAGCCACTAAAATTGTACCACAGGAAATGTCCGGGGAAGAAATACGGTTCCTGCAGGATGCCTTCGCAGACGCAGCCTTGAGAGCAAAAAAAGCGGGGTTTGACGGTGTCCAGATACACGCCGCGCATGGCTATATCTTAAGCAAATTTTTGAACCCCTATTACAAC
>JBAVTM010000357.1:0-2026 GCA_049696195.1 Desulfuromonadaceae bacterium
CTTCACCCCGTTGCCGGGCTGCCGATGATCGCCTGGCCGGTAGCGGCGGCCCGTGACGCCGGTTCAGACCCTGTCGTACTGGTGATCGGCCATCAGGCCAACGCGGTGCAGGGGGCTTTTCGCGGCGCGGCTGACATTCGCTGCGCGATGCAGGAAGAACAGCTCGGCACCGGCCACGCGGTCGCCTGCGCCCTGGACGCGCTGACCGGTTTCCGGGGCACGGTGCTGATACTCTGCGGGGATACCCCGCTGCTCCGCGGGGAAACCTTGAAAAACATGCTGGCGTACCACCGGGACAACCGGGCCGCCGTAACGGTGCTGACCGCGGTGATGGATGATCCGTACGGCTATGGGCGCGTCGTGCGCGACGCTTCCGGCCGGGTGACCCGCATCGTCGAGCAGAAGGATGCCGACCCGGAAGAGCAGGAGATCCGCGAAATCAACAGCGGCATTTACTGCATGGATTCGGACTTTCTGTTCGGCAATATCAGGGGGATCGGCAACGACAATGCCCAGGGTGAATATTATCTGACCGACCTGCTGGCGATTGCCGTCCGGAAGGAGCTGACCTGCCTGGCGCTGCCGACCGCGGACGCCGACGAGATCATGGGGGTGAACGACCGCGTCCAGCTGGCCGAAGCGGGGCGCATCCTGCGGAGCCGCATCAACCGCGACCATATGCTGAACGGCGTCACGATCATCGCCCCGGAACACACCTACATCGACCAGGGGGTCACGATCGGCGCCGACACGACCATCCATCCCGGCTGCCGGATCGGCGGCGGAACGGTCATCGGGAGCGGCTGCGAGATCGATGGGAATGTCAGCATCACCGGCTGCCGGATCGGCGATGACTGCCATATCAAGGCGGCATCGGTGCTGGAGGATTCCGAACTCGGCGAGGATGTGGCGATCGGCCCGATGGCCCATCTGCGCCCCGGCACGGTCCTCGGCCACAAGGTCAAGATCGGCAACTTCGTCGAAACCAAGAAGATCGTCATGGGGGAAGGCTCCAAGGCGTCGCATCTTACCTATCTCGGTGACGCCGAGATCGGCCGCAACGTCAATATCGGCTGCGGCACGATCACCTGCAACTACGACGGTGTCAACAAGCATCGCACCGTGATCGGCGACGACGTGTTCATCGGCAGCGACGTGCAGCTGGTCGCGCCGGTCAGCGTCGGCCGCAACTCGCTGGTGGCTGCCGGCACGACCGTCACGGTCGATGTCCCCCCCGATTCGCTCGCGATCTCCCGGACACCGCAAGTCAACAAGGATGGCTGGCGGCTGAAGAAGAAGCCGTGACCGCCCTCCCCCGCCACAGCGCTCTCTACCTGCCGTTTGAGTGCGAGATCGTCGCCGTCACCGATCTGACCCCCGGCGAGAAGCTGTTCCGGGTGCGGAGAGCGGACGGCGCCCCGCTCGGGCATCTTCCCGGGCAGTTCGTGCAGGTATCCCTGCTCGGGTGGGGGGAAGCGCCGATATCGGTGGCATCGTCGCCGACCCGCGGCGGGATTTTCGAGCTCGGCGTGCGCCGCGCCGGGACGTTGACCTCCGCCATGCACCGGCTGAAGGCGGGTGACACCCTCGGCATCCGCGGCCCTTACGGCACCCCCTTCGACCTGCCGGGGCTGCGCGGCCAGGAACTGCTGCTGATCTCCGGCGGCTGCGGCCTGGCGCCGCTCCGCTCGCTGATCCAGTATTGCGAGGACCGGCCGGACGAGTTCGGCGCCATCTCCATCCTCTACGGCGCCAAGAACCCGGCGTACACCCTCTTCAAGGATGAACTCGCCGCCTGGGACGCTTCGGCCCGCTTCGCCTGCAGTCTGACGGTCGACAGCAGCAGCGGCGAAGAGTGCTACGCCGGCAACATCGGCCTGATTACCTCCCTGATTCCCCCCCTCACCTTTGATCCAAGCAACACCATTGCGGTGATCGTCGGCCCGCCGGCGATGTACCGTTGCGTCATCGCCGAGCTGAAGAAGAAAGGGCTTGGCTCCGACCGGATCGTCGTCTCCCTGGAGCG
>JBAVTM010000358.1:0-1862 GCA_049696195.1 Desulfuromonadaceae bacterium
CATTCATGTCGAACGGTTCTCCGCTGCTGGTTTTACGGCCATGAAAATCCCGTCCATAGCTGCTGGCAATCCCCTCCTGTATGAAACCTACATGACTGGAAAGCGGTTCATAGCGCTTGCCGGCAACGGTGTACGGATTTTGTCCCGCTTTCAGCCGCGAGGAGTGGTTTTGATCCTGTGGCGAATAGGCGCGTTGGCGGGTGGCGCAGGCAGAGATCAGGAGTGTCAGCAGTACCATCGATAAAAGCCGGACAGTGCGAAGACGGGGTGTCATCGGTTATCGGTCACTCACAGACCCCTTGTTTGCTTGTGACATTCATGGCACTCCACAGGTCCGCTATCATTTTTCCGATGACACCCCTTGCAAAAAGAGTGGGCAAACTGCTGATCAAATCGGGTCATCGTATGCCCTTTGACCGGCGTTTCGGCTTTGTGACAGGGGAGGCAGAATTCTGCATTCATCTTGGCCAGATGCAGGTCATGGTTGAATCGAACACCTCCCCGGTGAGACGTAAAGATAAAATAACGGGCTTTTGTGGCAGGATCGATGCGTAGTGCATATTCGTCCTGGGCCTGAGAAGGGGATGCAAAACAGAGGGCTGCAAAAATAAGAACGAGGCCGTGCCGGTACCGCATGTGAAGCTCCTCCACCGAATTAAAAATAAAATAGATAACATACCGTCGGACAAATAGATGTTGACCTCGTCGTTTTGAGGCGCTTTAATCTGGCGGCTGACGGCGACAAAAATTCCGTATCTAATACCACGAAAGCCTGTATTAGTAAAGGTTGCTGGCGAATGACGTCGGTAATGTCAGGCATCAATACGATACTGTTCGTACAAGGATGAGCGTCATGTCGAATTCTCTGCCGTTTAATTCAACCATCGTCTGCGGCCTGTTCTCGCCGCTTCCGCCTGAACAGGAGCCGGACGATACCCCCGGTTTTTGGACTGTTTTGCAGGGGCATACACTCCTGGTGCCTGCTGGATCTGAGCAGGCCCTGCTTCCTGATGGACCTCTGCCGACAGGCATTGTTCCGGAAACGGAGCCGCTCAAGATCGGTCTCTGGCGGGGAAAGCCGCTGCGTGCTCTGCGGATTGCACCGGATGCCATACTGCCGGTGGAGTATGAAGCACTGCCGTTTCAGGGGCCGGATATCCGGCTGGATGACACTCTGGCAACCATCGCCGGCCGGGCCGCCCAGATCCTGCACTGGGAACGGCGCAGCCGCTTCTGCTCGCACTGTGGAGGACGTCTGGCCAGAATTCCGGGCAGCTGGGGCAAACGGTGTCTGTCGTGCAGTGATGAGCATTTTCCCCATATTCATCCCTGCATCATTGTACTGGTCAGGCACGGCGCCGAACTGCTGCTGATTCGCAATGCCGCCTGGAATCCGGGACGCTTCAGCCTGGTGGCCGGGTTTCTCGATTTCGGCGAATCCCTGGAGGAGTGCGTCCAGCGGGAAGTACGCGAAGAGGCGGGAATAGAGGTGACCAATATCCGTTATCTGGGGAGCCAATGTTGGCCTTTTCCCAGCCAGCAGATGGTCGGTTTTCTGGCTGACTATGCCGGCGGAGAGGTCCGACCGGACGGCGTGGAGGTTGTAGAGGCGGGCTGGTTCCATGAAGATGCCCTCCCGATGTCGCCGGGCGGCAAGCGGAGCATTTCCCGCTGGATTATCGATACCTACGGGAAAAGCGGGGACGTTAACAGAGCGTCTGCGGTTTAAAATCACAGCACTATTATTTCAACACTCTCTTCTTCAAGGGAGTTTTTCGAAGGGTAGATCTCACAACGCCGTTTTCCGGTTCAAATTCGGGGAAGCGGCGTTTTTGCGTTTGGAAAATATAAGTTCGAATAGC
>JBAVTM010000359.1:0-2178 GCA_049696195.1 Desulfuromonadaceae bacterium
GCCAACCCCCTGACCACCGAAGAAATACTCGCCGCCGTCCTCGACGAACAGTGCGAAATCGCCACCCAGCCGGACATCCGGGCCCTGTTGGAGCAGATCAGGGAATAGGTGTCCGTTTGGGTTCAAGAGCGACTACAAAAATCTGAGCTGATCTGCCCATGTGCCGCTCAAGTATGCATGCGAATAAAGGGGTACTTTCCGTTAATTCGAGAGAATGGGGAGTGCCCCTGTTTTTTCCACTGCCAGCGCCTTGAACTGCCGTGACTTGTCCATGCTTTCCCCGTCATTCAGGAATCGGATTGATCGCCAATAAACTGAAAGAAACCGTCCCCCCTCACCCGAAACGCGCCACCAACTCACGCGACACCGAAAAAATTCCGATACCTGTAGGACAGACCGCGTCGCATCTCCCGCAGACGAAACAGCTGATTTCCCCCCATTTTTCCGGGTCGGCGGCCAGTTTGTGATGGATGCGCCGCCGGGTGCGGAGCGCCTCGCTCCCGAGCGGGTTGTGGCCGCTCGCTTCGCGCATGAAGCCGTCCAGCTGGCAGGAATCCCACATGCGGCTCCGCTCGACCTGTTTTGCACTGCGCCAATCCTGCACGCCGAAGCAGGTACAGGTGGGGCAGCAGAGGTTACAGCCGGTGCAGGCGATACAGCGGTCGCCGATCTCCGCCCAGAATGAATCGGGGACCCGGTCGGCCCGGAGCAGTTCCGAGGCGCGACGGATCAGGTTCTGATTCTCGTCCGGAGGGGTAACCGCGGCCTGTCGGAACAGCTCAACAGACTCCGGCGGGGCGGAGTCCGGCAGAGCGGCAACGATCTCCCTGCCGGCATCGCTGTACGGAATCACGAGCCAGCGGCTGCCGTCCCAGAACAGTTCCAGATCGCAGTCGCCGCCTGCCGGCGGTATCAGTAACCCTTCCGGGCCGCAGTAGCCGGAGAGTCCCGCCACCACCGCATTCTGCCGCTGGCGGAAGTAGATGTCGTCACGCCAGCCGTCGGCAAAGAAGCGGTCGATGAAGCGGAGACAGGCCAGGTCCCGGGGGGTGAAGCCGAGTACGAAGAGCGGGCGGGGCGGAGGGGGCGGTTCCTGCAGATCGCTTCCTGCGGCGGTGAACATCGTCTCCTGCTGCGGAAAAAACGCGGCGGTCGGCTTGTTCAGGATTGCGGCGCCCTGCAGGGCAAGAGGGCCGTCATCCGGCGAGCCGATGATGCGGGTGCCGTCGGTGAGCAGGATCGGGAGGCGCAGCTCCCACGTCTGGGCAAGGGAGGCGAAAAACGAATCGAGGCGGTCGGGAGTCAGGACTCTCATGGCAGCTTCTCCACCCGCACCGCACAGACCTTGAATTCAGGAATGGACGACTCGGGGTCGAGGACGTTGTTGGTAAGGGCGTTGGCCGCCCCTTCGGCAAAATGAAACGGCATGAACACGACGCCGGGGATCACCATCGTCGTCACCCGCGCCTCCGTCCGCACCTCGCCGCGGCGGCTCGACACCAGCAGCATGTCGCGGTCGCGCACCCCGAGGATGGCGGCATCATCCGGATGCAGTTCGATAAACGAGCGGGGCTCCTCCCGGTCGAGGAGATGGGTGCGGCGGGTCATCGTGCCGGTATGCCAGTGGAAGTAGGTGCGGCCGGTCGTCAGCACCAGCGGGTAATCGTCGTCGGGAAGTTCGGCCGGGGGGCGGTGGACGACCGGACTGAAGTGCCCGGGGCCGCGGGTGAAACGCTCGATGTGCAGGACCGGGGTGCCGGGGTGGCTCCGGTCGGGGCAGGGCCACTGCAGGCCGTGCGGGTCCAGGCGGTCATAGGCGATGCCGCCGTAGATCGGGGTGAGCCCGGCGATCTCGTCCATCACTTCCGCCGGACCGGCATAGCGCATCCCCTGATACCCGGCGCGCTCCGCGACGGCACAGATGATCTCCCAGTCGGCGCGGGCCGCGCCGGGCGGTTTCACGGCCTTGCGCAGGCGCTGGACGCGGCGCTCGGTGTTGGTGAAGGTCCCTTCTTTTTCGGCGTAGCAGGCGGCCGGGAACACGATGTCGGCGAGGAGGGCGGTCTCGGTCAGGAAGATGTCCTGCACGACCAGCAGCTCCAGGTTCTCCAGCACACTGCGGGCGTGACTCTGATCAGGGTCGGAGAGCATCGGGTTCTCACCCATAAAGAACATCCC
>JBAVTM010000360.1:0-5549 GCA_049696195.1 Desulfuromonadaceae bacterium
TCCTCGATTGATATTCCTGCCCGCACATACATGTAAGGTGTCTGTTCGCCTGGCAGGCGCAGTTTGCGATAGGTGGCAATACGCCGGTCACCAGCTCCGCGCATGAATTCATAGGTGTCCCGGTCCGGACCCGCTTCCATCTTTTTCAGATCCGCAGGCTGCATCGGCTCACCTACATTGCGGCCGTTCTCGCTTCCCCGACTGATAATGATCCCGTTGTGATCGACCAGGATATAGTTGGAATTGCGCGGTAACTGGGAACGTTTCAGGATGCTTTTTAACACATCCAGGTCAAAGCTGATCATTACAACGCCACGGAAGACATCATGATCCACAAGGGGATAGGCCATGGCGATTGTCGACTTGTTTGAAATGAAACCGACTGTGTACTCGCCAGACGAAAAACGTCTGGTTGCCCGGGCGCTCTTGAAATAACGTCTCTCAGCCATTGACATCGGGGGGGTGAAGGGAAGGCCCGAGACCCAGACCTTGCCGCTTTCATCAGTGATGAGTATGTTAAGGTACTGGGGGTTCTTTTTCAGAGTGCTGATTATGATGGACCGTACCTTGTCGCTGTTGCGATTGGCCACTTCCGGCAGCTCGGACATGAAGCCGCCCAGCAGACGGGCTCCATGGACAAGGCTTTCCTGCTCAGCGGCAAGGTGGTCGGCAAGCTTCTGGGATTCGATGGCTGCTTTGCGGTAGTCATCATCACGTTCTCTGAGGCCTGTATAGACGATTATTCCGAGGGCAGGTAGCGTCAGCAGGATAGCCAGCACAATCAGCTGCAGGCGTACCGGCAGGTTTGAGAATACAAACGTAGGCATCTGTTGGTCCTTTTACGCTCTATACGAATTGGACATATCAGGCTGCACATAGTAGTACAGAAATACAGGCGCGGCAATCCCCAATAAATCAACCACCCCGCAGCAAACTGCAGGGTATCACGTCGTAATTTCAGAGCCCACCTCTCCACAAAGTCAGGGACTCTTCGGCATCCCAAAATAGACGGTAGAAAACCATCGACAACAAAAAAGGCCCTGATTTCTCAGGACCTTTTTTACAAATCCGGGTTGTACCGGATATTTAACTGGTGCGGTGGAATGGAATCGAACCATCACGGAGTTGCCCCCGCCAGCCCCTCAAGCTGGTGCGTCTACCAGTTCCGCCACCACCGCAAGCAGAGTGCACTAAATAACGTGCACGTCAATATGTCTAAATCTTTAAAGCTTGGTTTGACTGGTCAACAAAGATGATTCTTCTAACACAGCCGTCCAGCTTTATCAAGTGTAAATATTACTTTTTCTGTGCGGGAACTGCAGGTGAAACAGGAACCGAATCCGTCTTCTGTGGAGCCGGCACAGCAGCTGGCGCCTGAACGGGAGCTGATTTCCCTTTGCCGGACATCATGGAGGAAGATGACGGCTGCCCGGAAATATACGCCAGAGTCAACGACGTCAGCATGAAGACAACAGCCGCACTGGTGGTTAATTTGCTCAGAAAGGAAGTGCCGCCCCCTGCGCCGAAAACAGACTGGCTTCCGCTGCTGCCAAACGATGCCCCCATTTCAGCACCTTTTCCGGATTGCAGCAACACAACGGCAATCAAAAACAGACTAACGAGTACATGTAAAATTGTAAGAGCAATTGTCATACCTGATCCCCTGGCAACGTTTTAAAGAGAAAATTTATAGCACAGCAATTCACACGCTGTAAAGTTCTAAATGAAGCCGCAACAGAAACCGGGCACGGCCCCGACGGAGATCAGGCGTTGAACGTTGCTATTGCCGCAAAAGATTCCGCCTTAAGGCTCGCCCCGCCAACGAGCGCGCCGTCTATGTCGGCCTGAGCCATCAAACTTTTAACGTTATCCGGCTTTACACTGCCGCCATAGAGAATGCGTACGGCATCGGCGACTGACTGACTAAACATTCGGGCAATCAACCGGCGGATAAAGACGTGCACCTCTTGCGCCTGGACATCACTGGCAGTTTTACCGGTACCGATGGCCCATACCGGTTCGTATGCGATAACGATCTGAGTAAAAACATCTTCCGGAAGCCCTGCAAGACCTTCTTTAATCTGTGTTTCAATGACCGAAAATGTCTGCTCTGATTCCCGCTCGGCCAACGATTCACCGACACATACGATGGCGGTTAACCCGGCGGCGATGGCAGCCCTGGTTTTCTTGTTGACAGTCAGGTCTGTCTCGCCAAAATACTGGCGCCGCTCTGAATGTCCAATGATTACGTGGCTGCAGCCGGCGTCTTTTAACTGCTTTGGAGACACCTCTCCGGTGAAAGCCCCCTCCTCCTCCCAGTAACAATCCTGGGCTCCCAACCTTATTTTTGAGCCCTGAATAGCATCACTGACACGACTCAATGCCGTGAAGACCGGTGCGACAACGATTTCCACACCTTGAATGTTCGCCACAAGCGGTTTAAGTGCATTCACCAGAGCGACTGATTCAGCGATCGTATTAAAGAGTTTCCAGTTCCCAGCAATAACCGGTATTCGCATCATATCCCCCGCTTGATGGCTGAAGCATCAAGCGCGTTGACGCCCGGCAAGGTTTTTCCTTCCAACAGTTCCAGGAAGGCCCCGCCACCTGTCGAAATATAGCTGACCCGGTTTTCCACTCCGGCTTTGCGAACGGCAGAATCTGTATCGCCCCCGCCGATGATGGTTGTGGCAAAGCAGTTGGCAACGGCCTCCGCCATTGCATATGTCCCCCGGCAGAAGGCATCCATTTCAAAGACGCCCATCGGACCATTCCAGATGACGGTTTTGGCATCGCGCAGGGTCTCCGCAAACAGAGTTGTCGTTGCCGGTCCGATATCAAGGGCCATCCACCCTGCCGGAATTTCCTGGGCTGTGGTGATAAAGTTGGTTGCGTTGGCCTCAAAGGCATTCGCAACGACACAATCGACCGGCAGATAAAACATTACCCCCTTTTCACGCGCTGTTTCCATGATGGTGCGGGCCGTCGGTATCAACTCATCCTCTACCAGCGACTTGCCGACGTTGTAACCCATCGCCTTCAGAAAGGTGAAAGCCATTCCGCCGCCGATAACGACCTTGTCTACCTTGTTGATCAGCGTTTCAAGAACTTCCAGCTTACCCGACACCTTGGCACCGCCCAGTATCGCAACCAGTGGTCTGACTGGATTCTGCATCGCCTTGTCAAAAAAAGTCATTTCGTTTCTCATCAGAAAGCCGGCTGTTATAACCGGAATATGCTTCGTAATCGCTTCCACGGATGCATGGGCACGATGTGACACGGCAAATGCGTCGTTGACGTAAATTTCACAACCATTGGCAAGCTTTTCAGCAAAACCGGCGTCGTTTTTCTCCTCACCGGGATAAAAGCGCACATTTTCAAGCATGACCGCTTCACCCGGTTTCATGGCATTGACAAGCGTATCCACTTCCGGTCCGAAACAGTCCGGCGCCTGGATCACCGGCTTGCCGAGCAGCTCGGATAACCGCGCAGTGGCGGGCGCCATGCTGTACTTGGCTTTTTTCTCCCCTTTGGGACGGCCGAGATGGGAAGCCAGAACGACTTTGGCACCCTGCTCCAGAACATATTTTATGGTTGGCACCGCACCGACGATTCGAGTGTCCTCGGTAATTGCCCCCTTGTCATCCTGCGGTACGTTAAAATCGACCCGAATAAAAACTCTTTTCCCCTTCAGATCCTTGATTTCATCGATGTAACGAATCGGCACACCCCACCCCCTGTTTTTAAGAGTTAAAAAAGGGGGAACAGATTCCCCCTCGATAGCTTCATGCATATTAAGTTATTTTTTTGATTTGATCAACTTGAGAAGATCGACGACCCGGCTGGAAAAACCTGTTTCGTTGTCATACCAGGAGAGAACCCGCACCATCGTGTCGCAGATAACCTTGGTACAGGTGGCATCAACAATTGACGACAGCCGGTTGCCATTGTAATCGACGGAAACCAGCAGCTCCTCCTCATAGCCGAGGATGCCTTTCAGGGGCCCTTCCGCAGCAGCCTTCAGTGCGGCATTTACCTGCGCGGTGTCAGCCGGATTACTCAAGGTAAGCACGATATCAGCCAGGGAAACATTGGGAGTTGGCACACGAATTGAGAGGCCGTCCAGCTTTCCTTTTAATTCGGGCAGCACCAGGGCTACCGCCTTGGCGGCACCGGTCGTGGTCGGAATTATCGACATGGCGGCGGCACGGGCACGACGCAGGTCTTTATGAGGCAGATCGAGGATATTCTGGTCATTGGTATAGGAATGAACTGTTGTTACCAATCCCTTTTCAATACCAAATGCTTCATGAATGACCTTGGCAACTGGCGCCAGACAGTTGGTTGTACAGGAAGCATTTGAAATGATAAAATGTTTCTGCGGATCATAGAGGTGATCATTGACCCCCATGACGATGGTGATATCTTCGTTGGTTGCCGGAGCTGAGATTATTACCCGTTTTGCTCCCGCCTGCAGGTGGGCAGCCGCCTTTTCCCTGGCGGTGAAGCGGCCGGTCGATTCAACGACAACATCAATATTTTCTTTGCCCCACGGCAGTTCCGCAGGTTCCTTGACCGCATGAACCGTGATCGCCTTGCCGTTAATAACGAGCTGACCATCGCGCGCTTCCACACTTCCGTCAAATCGCCCATGTACGGAATCATACTTGAAAAGATGCGCCAGGGTAGCTGCATCGGTAAGATCGTTAATTGCGACAAAGTCAAACGACTTATCATTGCATGCGGTTCTCAGCACCATTCTGCCGATCCTGCCGAACCCGTTGATTGCAACTCGTAACGCCATACAGCCTCCTCAATCGCATGATTTCCTACGTTTACATCGATATACGGTGAAAACCTTTCAAATAATAGAGCATAATGGCAAATCGTCAACCATATTTATTGGCGGACGCTTGACACCTCACCTATTTAATTAGTAGTCTGAAGCTATATTCGATCGCTTTGCCGGCGAGATGCCAATCAGCATGCCGCCTATCTTGGTCACACACAATACATAGGTAAACAAAGAATGGGGCAATTTCATCAATGATTATTTTTCCAAACGGAATACGGGCAGAAGCCGTTATCTTTGATTTTGACGGAGTTATTGTTGATACGGAACCGCTTCATTATGCAGCGTTTCAGCGGGTATTGGAGCCGCTCGGACTTCATTTCACCTGGAATGAATACGTTGAAACCTATATCGGTTTTGATGACAGGGATGCGTTCAGACATGCCTTTTTATTGAAAGGAACGACACTCAGCCAGGAAGAGTTACACCGTCTGATTGAACAAAAAGCCGCATTCTTCGAGGAGGTCATCGGGGCGGGCGTTCCAGCGTATCCAGGTGTACTGGATCTGATTTTCCGCCTGCACACTCAAAAATATCCACTGGCAATATGCAGCGGGGCTCTCAGGTCTGACATCGACCCTATCCTGGCCATGCTCGGCATCTCGGACTATTTTGACGTAATCGTGACCGCCGACGATGTTGCCGCAAGCAAGCCCGACCCTGAATGCTATCAGCTCACCTTCCAACGACTGCAGTC
>JBAVTM010000361.1:0-5310 GCA_049696195.1 Desulfuromonadaceae bacterium
CTCCAAGGCGAGTTCACCACGATGCTTACCGGTTCGCACCAACCACCGGCTCTCTGAAAAGCATGTAAATGGTTACTACTCCTCTTCATTGCCTTTACATTTTAGTAAGTTAGAAGTTATTTTCTGCGCTTACCGGCAGAAAAAACTTCGTCAACGCACTATCCCAGTTTTTCAGGACACGTCATAGTAGAAAAGTTACTGCCTTAAAGTCAAGAGGTTTTGTGATGAGTGCCGATTTTTCGCTCACCCCGTCCAGGAAAGGGGATTCTATTTCGAGTGTTTGGCCAGATACGACGCAACGCCTTCCGCGGTCGGTTTCATCGCCTCTTCACCCTGCTTCCAGTTGGCCGGACACACCTCTCCATGAGTGTCCGAGAACTGGACGGCATCGACCATGCGGAGGGCCTCCTCAACGTTTCTCCCCAGCGGCAGATCGTTGATGATGCAGTGGCGGACCTTGCCGGTAGGATCGACCAGGAACAGGCCGCGCAGGGCAACTGAACCATTGAACAGAATACCGTACGATTTGGCGATTTCCTTGTCGAGATCCTGAACAAGCGGAAACTGGATGTTGCCGATACCGCCGTTTTCAATAGCGGTGTTCTTCCAGGCCAGGTGAGTAAATTTAGAGTCGACCGAAACGCCGATGACTTCACAGTTTCTGGCTTTGAATTCGGCGATTTTTTTGTTGAAAGCCAGAATTTCCGACGGGCAGACAAAGGTGAAGTCGAGCGGATAAAAAAGCAGTATAACAAATTTGCCTTTAAGGGCCGAAAGGGTGATCGAACCAAAGCTGCTGTCCGGCAGGACCGCCTCGGCGGTGAAATCGGGGGCTTGCTGGGTTACGAGAGTTGTAAGACACATGGGTTGTCTCCTTTACATGAAAGTATCAGCTGATGGGTAATTTAATACCAGCCAATCCACGGCATGTCAATAAGATAAAAATACTCTTTTAGTCTTATTTGTTTCCGGAGCAATCCACGAGAATATCATCGCCGCTCAGTTGCACCGGAAATGTTTCCAGAACACATTCCGGGTGTTCGGCACAGCTGCCGTCCGTCAAGCTGAAGCGGTAGCCGTGGCGCGGGCAGGAGATGTAGCCATCCTTGACGACTGCGGCGTTCATCGGACTCCCCTGGTGAGGGCAGTCGTTCTCAACGGCATAAATGGTGCCTTTGACGTTGACCAGCAGAATCTCCCGGCCGGAAACCGAAACCACCTTTTTCCCGAAATTGGGTACTTCACTGATTTTTGCAACGGTTTCCATACATACCCCTCCCTATCGGTGAATAATAGCTAAACCTACCATAAAAGCCGTCCCCGTCAATTGCTCTTATTCCTCTGCCACCCTCAAAAATATTTTTACAGCAACAGTGCCTAAAATATAATCATTCAGATGGTATAATTCACGTTAATTACTACATCCATAGGCGCAACAAACTCCTAACCACCCGTGATTACATGTTTTTTGTTGATTGGCACGTTCTCTGCTGAACCGACATCAACTTCAACAGAACGTGCAGCGATGGAACCAACGAAGTTTTCATCTTATCACCGTTCAAAATCAACGATGAAAAGGAGAAGAAGATGAAACGAGTAAAAATGTTAGCAGCAGCAGCGGCAATCGTGGCAATGGCATGCGGTTCGGCCATGGCAACCCCTTCAACACAGATCTGGATACCATCGACGGATGCCAAAGACTTCAAAGTCTTTCACGTTGATATCGACAACTACACACGCTTCTCTACGGCAGCAGATGCAGGTGCAAATATGTACAACATCGGCGTTAGCGCCGGAGTACTCCCGCTCGAAAACCTCAAGCTGGAAGTGGGCGTTGATTATCTCAAGCAGAACATCAAAGCTTATGACGACAACCCGATCTATTTCAATGCCAAACTGGCTACACCGGAAGGCGCCTTTGGCATCAAACAGCTGCCCGCATTTGCCGTCGGTGGTTTTAATATCAGTACTGTGGACTCAAATTTAACACAACAGAACATCGTCTACGGACTTGTTGCTAAAACTTTTCCGGTAATTGGCCGTCTTTCCGTCGGCGGTTACAGCGGAGACAAAGATGTCTTGTCCGTGGGCGGCAGCACAAAGACCAACACCGGCGTACTCGCTTCCTGGGACCGCAGCATGCCGGAAATTTCCGACAAACTCTGGTTCGCTGTTGATTACATGAGCGGCAAAAACGCAAACGGTGAATTAAGCGTTGGCGGCTCCTGGGCCTTTTCCAAACAAATCTCGCTGATCGTCGGCGCCGTTTTCTTCAATCCCTTTCAGAGTACCGTCGGGGGTGTATTGCCAGGAGGCAAGCCGGCACTGACTACCCAGATCGACATCAGTCTTCCCTAGCTGTTCCTCCTGTTATCCAGGGACGGTGGGGGGTGCCCCCCGTTCCTGACATTTTAGGGAGTTCATCCATAAACGAATACACGGAGGCCTCGCAATGAAACTTATCGAAGCAATCATCAAACCGTTCAAGCTTGACGAAGTAAAAGATGCCCTCAATGCGATCGGCATCGAAGGAATCACCGTCAGTGAAGTTAAAGGATTCGGTCGCCAGAAAGGGCATACCGAGCTGTATCGCGGCGCTGAGTATGTCGTGGACTTTATACCCAAAATCAAGCTGGAAATCGCCGTCAGTGATGAGCTGGTGAGCAAGGTTGTTGAAACGATCCAGACCAGTGCCAAAACCGGCCGGATCGGTGACGGCAAAATATTCATCATCTCCCTTGAAGAGGCAATCAGAATCAGGACCGGAGAAAATGGTACCGATGCGATCTGATAACGACACGACTTACTAAATGAGGAGGAACATCATGAAACTCAAATTATATCTTGCTTCAATAATGCTTGTCATCCTGGCCGGGCTGGTTCCAATTGCCGCAATGGCCGAAGAAAAGAAAGATGCAGCGCCGGCAGCAACATCAGCCGTAGCCGCACCGGCAACGCCCGCAGCAGATGCAGCAAAACCTGCTGACGCAGCAGCCCCGGCAGCTGCTGCCCCGGCCGCCGCACCTGCCACCCCGCCGGATGTCAAACCGGTATTGAACACCGGCGACACGGCCTGGATGCTGATTTCAGCGGCGCTGGTACTGCTGATGATCCCCGGCCTGGCACTGTTCTACGGTGGTATGGTCCGCCAGAAGAACGTGCTCTCTACCTTCATGCACTCATTCGTCGCGATGGGTATCGTCGGCGTGCAGTGGGCGGTGGTCGGCTATTCGCTCGCCTTCGGCGGCGATGTGGGGCACATGGGGCTGATCGGCGACTTCAGCAAGGTTATGTTGAACGGCCTGGTCATCATGAAGGACGCCGCCAGCGGCACCGTCGAGTGGGCGCTGTTTCAGAACTACACCAAGGAGCCGGGCGCGATTCCCGAGCTGGTCTTCGCCATGTACCAGGCGATGTTCGCCATCATTACCGTCGCCCTTATCTCCGGCGCGATGGCCGAACGTGTCAAGTTTTCCGCCTACTGCATCTTTGTTCTCCTCTGGACGACGCTGGTCTATGATCCACTGGCCCACTGGGTCTGGATGACCGACGGCTGGCTGTTCAAAAAAGGCGCCCTCGATTTCGCCGGCGGAACGGTCGTTCACCTCTCATCCGGTATTTCGGCCCTGGCCTTCCTGATATTCCTCGGCAAACGCCACGGTTACCCGACCGAGCGGATGGCCCCCCACAATCTGCCCTTGACCCTGCTCGGCGTCGGTCTGCTCTGGTTCGGCTGGTTCGGCTTCAACGCCGGTTCGGCAATCGTCGGTGTCAACACCTCTGACGCGGCCGGCGGGCTGGCCGGCCTGGCCTTCGCCACCACGACAATAGCCCCGGCCGCAGCCGGTCTTTCCTGGATGTGTGCTGAATGGCTCCACTCCGGCAAGCCTTCTGCACTCGGCTTCGGTTCCGGTGTCGTTGCCGGTCTGGTTGTCATTACCCCCGCCGCCGGTTTCGTACAGCCGGGCGCTGCGCTGCTGATGGGTATCATGGCCGGTCTCGTCTGCTACGGCGGCATCCTGCTGAAAGCCAAACTGAAATATGACGACTCGCTCGATGCCTTCGGCGTACACGGCATCGGCGGAACCTTTGGCGCGATCATGACCGGTGTATTCGCCACCGTCGGCGCGACCGGCCTGCTGGCGGGAAATTTCAAGCAGCTGATGATCCAGCTGATCGCCGTTGTGGCTGCCGGCGCCTACGCCTTCATCGTAACCTTTATACTCGCGTTCGTACTTGAGAAGACGATCGGCCTGCGTGTTGAGAAAGAAGATGAGATCATGGGTCTCGACCAGACGCAGCATTCGGAATCAGGGTACAACATGTAATCCCAAGTTTAACAGTCTCATACCACAAGAAGCCGCCCGTTCGTGGGCGGCTTCTTTCTCATCTGGAGCATCCATGAAAGATTCAGCTGCCAGACATAGCAACGATGCTATTATCACCTCGGACCTGCTGCGGCAGTTGGCCTATAACGAAAAAATGGCCGAACTGGGCAAAATCTCCGCCGGTGTCGTGCACGAACTGAATGCTCCGCTCTCCGTCATAATCTCGGCATCACAGATGATCATGCGCGAAGAAGGCGTACCGGAGGGGGTGCTGGAAATGATCGCCCGCATCAGCTCGGAAGCGCAGCGGCTGTCGCACCTGACCAAAGGATTGCTGAATTTCAGCAGCTTTGAAGAAACCATCGGTGAGGTCGATCTCAATCTCACGATCGACTTCATTCTCAATTTCCTGAACTTCGAAGCCGCCCGGCGCGCGGTGATCGTCCTGAAGCAGCTTGACTACACTCTGCCGACCATCCGTCTGGACGCCAACCTCCTGAAGCAGATCCTCCTCAATATCATCATGAACGCCCTGCAGGCGATGGAAGATGGCGGCGGCAAGCTCCTGATCGAAACGGCCCCCTCCGGGGGCGATTCCGTCTGCTTCACGGTTGCCGACAACGGCCCCGGAATCCCGGCCGAAGCGATCGACCGGATCTTCGACCGCTATTTCACGACAAAGAAACCGGGTGAAGGTACCGGGTTGGGGCTGTTCGTGACCAAAAGCCTGGTGGAAAACATGGGGGGAAACATCGAGGTGACGAGCAGAAACGGCGGAGGCACCACGTTTACCGTCACGCTCCCGGCGCGGCAGTAGCAGATCATTTTATTACGAATATTTCTCCAACAATTCAAAATTCAACATTCAAAATTCCACATTCAACAAGCACCTCACCCGACCGTACACATCACCTGCCGGACCCGGTATTCCCCGCCGATGACAAGATACTCCCCCTCCCCCTTCATGATGCTGCCGGGGAGC
>JBAVTM010000362.1:0-2761 GCA_049696195.1 Desulfuromonadaceae bacterium
CCTTACCGACCGAGCGATGTAGATGCTGAACTCTTCATCTCCATCCACTTCCAGTAGATCATCAACAAGAGTCTGGTTGTAGGTTGATTTACTATTTTCTAATGAAGTATATCACTCGCCTCGATAGACCAATTACTTCATTGATCTTTCCAGGTATCCATGGATGAACCTTTTACACACTTTATGTGCACATGGAGTTTGACGATCTGGTGTGGAAGGAGATCTAAAAACATGAATGGGCTATCTGATAGTTGTGTCAACTGCACACAGCTGCTTTCTGCTCCGGCTGGAAGAAAGAGACAGTTGTTATTCGGCAATATAATAATATCTGTTCAGATCGAGAAGCCCTCCCCGTACCGGTTCATCAGCGTTGAATCTCTTCTGAAACCAGTCGTAAGTATCCCAGAAACGATCATCAGACCTGTTAATCCCATACTTGAAGAGCCGCTTGATGCTTTGCGGGCTGCCATCATAGTGTGTGAGCAGATCGAGAAAATCCGGGACATCTTCCTGTTTTATATCAAAGAATAAGTTCGGATAAAAGCCGATCATCCCCATGACGAAGTCGACAGTGTCCTTTGCGGGATTCAACCGATTATCTTCTCCAAGTATGAATGCTACATTATCGTGCCACCGGTTCACTACCGATGTGGCAACGAAATCCTTGCCATCTTTGGCGCGTATTCGCAGGTAGGCAAGGTTGGAGTTAGTGCCGTTTACCAATGCCACAAAGGGTGTGCCAGGCCGCGAAACGGCTCTGAAGCCGTTCAGGTAGTCATCGGCAGTTTCAAACTTAGTCGGCAATGATGGGTAGGTTTCCCCTGCTTTCATATAGTTCAGTGAATCGAACCTGATTCCCGTATCTTTCAACATGACATTGCTTATCAGGTTTTCGACAAACTCACGCTTGGGGTCGGTAGTGGCAAACTTTATCGCTGCCGGCATGTTTGTCGGATAAAAATCCATCTTTTCAAGTTTAGCATCGCCATACCACCCCTGCATGATCTCCTGCCTTTTCTCCGGCGGCATGAAATCAAGGAAATAACTCTCAGCCTCAATTCGCAGTCTGTCCATGTAGAGCCGCAAAGTAAGCTGATGACCGGTCGTTCCGTAGATATCAAAGCCGGCGACCAGAGCATAGTAGATCCGCTCAAGCAGCGGGTAGTCAATCACCCAGAGAGTTTTGGGGAGATTGCCCAGCGCGCCCCTGTGAACTGAGGCGCTGTCAAAGTGGCGGTAAACGGTCAAGAGCGGTGCATCAGCGGCTTTGCTCCCTTTCCAGATAGCGTTGTAATCCAGACCCCCGTAGTTTAACGCCTGATATAGATTCTGTCTGGCATTGTAATATTCGACTGCCAATTTCTTGTGGTCATCGGTCATTGCCGAGAAGAGCCGCAGATCGCTCCCTTTCTCAATAGGCATTGCCAACCGGTCGCTTTGCAGTTTCAGAAAACCTGGATATTTTACTGCCAGATCTTTTTCGGGGTCCATAAACATCACCCAGAAGTGATCATCAATTACATTCAGAGCAATCTGCCCCTTGCAGACCGGACCATGGATGAAAGTCATGATGATGTATTCGGAACTGTCAATGAGGAACTGGTAGCGGGAGCGGGGAGGGATCTGTTCGAAAGATTTGAATGGGTTGGCGCTCAATTTCGGATCGTAGCCGACCCGGTGCGGTGGCTGCAGCCATTCCGGACTGATGAACAGCTCCTTGTAGCGCTCCATTCTGGCGTCATCCAGCTCATAGACCATGTGCGTCTTCTGAACTATCGTCGAGTAGATCTTACGAAAACGGTAGTAAACCTGCGTCACACCGGGATCGTCGTAGGGACGGACCGAAGGAATCAGCTCCAGCGGTACTCCTGGTGGCGTTTTTGAACGAACAAGTTCATAGAATTCATTAGTGGTTGTGCCGAATTTGATATGCGCCAGAAAGAGGTGCTCATAGATGTAGCGGGCCGTCATGGCGTGTTTCGGGTCATCCTGATTGAAGAATGTCTCCCATTTGATTATTGCAACGGAATCTACTGATTTCGGTGTCTCCAGTGCATGCTGCTCAGTTGTGGATGGCCCTTTGGCACCTTGGTAGAGCCAACCGGATACAAGGTCAAACTCATCCTGCTTCAGCGGCGGAAATCCGAACGGCATGCCCCGGTTCGGATGCTTCTTTAGATAGCCTGCCAGTTCACTCCCGTTGGCGGCGCAGGTCAGGTCTTCCGCTTCAGGCTTGTACTCGCCCGTGCTCTTCGGGTTTTTCATCTTGTGGGAGAGCAGCTGGATCATCAGCGAATTGTTGAAGCCTTCCGGGGCAGTGCTCGCGGTGACGCTGAAAAACTCCTTCTTGCGCCACTCTTCGGTGGTCTGTGCATCGGTAAAAAGACGGGTCGGTTCCATCGATTGCAATCGATATGCATTGTAGATCGCTCTTTTGGTTGCTCCGCGGTCTGTCCCTTCGAACGAGTCAAGTTTCAGCTGGCACGGTGAATTATAGCAGGAGTGGCAGACCGTACAACGTTTTTCAAGCAGTGGTTTAACTTCTTTGAGGTAATCAAGATTTCTGGTGGGTATTTTTACTGCAACTGGCGGGAGCGGCTTGGTTGCGCACCCGGCGATTGCAAGACCGATTATCAAGATGGCAGAAATCATGTAATGCATGGTTAATTTCCTCAAAAATCTTTATTGCACTAAAATGACAATTTTTTGTCCGGAACTACATCCACGACTTTAAAAGTAAATTTGTTTTCCCCGACCCGAA
>JBAVTM010000363.1:0-10938 GCA_049696195.1 Desulfuromonadaceae bacterium
GATGGCCGAGGCAACCATTATGGTCAAGGTCGGCGGGAAAATCGAGCATACCGCCGCCGAGGGAAATGGTCCGGTCAATGCGCTTGATAACGCCATCCGCAAGGCGCTGGAAAAGTTCTACCCCAAATTGAAGGAAGTCAAGCTGCTGGACTACAAGGTGCGCGTTCTCCCTGCCGGTCAGGGTACGGCCTCTTCGACCCGCGTGCTGATCGAATCCGGTGACAAGTCTGCTCGCTGGGGCACCGTCGGCGTTTCTGACAACATTATCGATGCCTCCTATCAGGCCCTGATAGACAGCATCGATTATAAGCTGCACAAATCGGAAGAGTAACCGGGAGCGGACACAATGCGGCGGGTCGTTATGGTCGTGTGCGCTGCGCTGTTTTTTGTACCGGTGGCAATAAAAAGCCGTACGAATCAGGAAATCCCTGTTCGTACGGCTTTTCGTGCCTTGTCGAGCGGTAGAGTGTTCGTAAAAATCAGCGGGGAGGTGCTTCATCCGGGCATATACG
Source organism: Desulfuromonadaceae bacterium (assembly GCA_049696195.1). Lineage (GTDB taxonomy): Bacteria > Desulfobacterota > Desulfuromonadia > Geobacterales > Pseudopelobacteraceae > JACRCG01. The sequence continues at coordinate 513 of JBAVTM010000363.1, forward strand.
AAGTATCCGCCAATTCATTGGCTGCAAGTGTCATTAAAATGGCGGATCCGCTTCGGCCAATGAAACAGTATAATACGGACAGTTCTGCAGCCCGTCCCCTTATGAATGGCGCCTCGGTTGAACTTTTGGAGCAGCCTGACGGTCAACTCCTGCTGACGGTCGATACAATGACCGTCCCTGAACGTCTGGTGCTGGGAATCCTGCTGGATATTACGACCATGAACGAGGCTGATTTTGAACGGTTGCCCGGAATTGGGCCTGCTTTGGCCAGGCGTATTTCAGTGCATCGTCAAAAAAATGGCGGTATTTTGCGTGTTGAGGACCTTGCAGCAGTTGATGGGATCGGTGAAAAGAAATACAGGACAATTCTTGGCTACTTCCAACATAATGTAAACATTAACTAATTGTATTATTATCTGCTTTGAAATAAATAAAACGCGATTTTGGCACAATTGATGTAGGTATCCATCCACTCAGTTTATCACAGCTTTCGGGGGGGATTCTATGCATTGTCCACGTTGCAAAGGTCGCATGTTCGCCGAAAAATTCTATGACTTTGTTCGCTCTTTTGATGCCTGGAAATGTACTTGCTGCGGGGAACTGCTGGATTCCACGATCCTTGCCAATCGGGCCAGGAACAACAACACTCAACTTGGCTAGTTAAAAAATCAATTTCAGCCGTACGGCTTTAAGGGGATCTGATTTCAGATTCCCTTTTTATTTGACTCTCCACCTCCAACGGGTTAATGAACACTCCATGTTTTTGATTTTTAGGTGAGGAGTTATCTGGTATGAGGAATGACGGCCGCAGTGCCACCGCTTTACGCTCAATTAACATTACCCGCGGCTTTACCAGGCATGCGGAAGGTTCCGTTCTGATAGAATTTGGTGATACGATGGTACTCTGTACAGCATCGGTGGAAGAATCGGTGCCCCCTTTTATGAGGGGGAAAGGTACCGGTTGGGTGACTGCCGAATATGCCATGCTTCCGCGTGCCACGCATACCCGCTCCCAGCGTGAAGCGGCAAAAGGTAAACAGACCGGCCGCACACTGGAGATTCAGCGCCTGATCGGACGTTCCCTGCGTGCGGTGACTGATCTTGAAAAACTTGGCGAGCGCTCTATTTATATCGATTGTGATGTCATTCAGGCGGATGGCGGAACACGCACCGCCTCGATAACCGGCGCATATGTTGCTCTCGTTGACGCCTTGGCGACACTGAAATCTCGGGGTATCTTTGCCGAAATTCCGCTTAAGGAGGCTGTAGCGGCGGTCAGTGTCGGCATTGTGGGTGGTGACGCTCTGCTCGACCTGAATTATCTGGAGGATTCTTCCGCTGAAGTTGATATGAACTTTGTCATAACATCCAGTGGCCGCTTCGTGGAAGTGCAGGGCACCGCCGAAGCCGAACCGTTTACGAGCGATCAGATGGACGCCATGCGTGACCTTGCTTTGGGCGGTGTACAGCGGCTCTTTGCATTCCAGCAGGAGGCGCTTGCCGGATGAAATATTTGGTGGTAGCCACGCGCAATAAAGGTAAAATTGTGGAAATCAATGCACTGTTGAACGGTTTGGTGGACCAGATCACCTCTGCAGCCGATTATGCCGATTTTCCAGAGACAGTTGAAGATGGAGCCACTTTCGAAGAAAACGCTCTCAAAAAAGCCCGTGAGGCAGCATCTTTTACCGGCCTTCCGGCACTGGCTGATGATTCCGGCCTGGTGGTTGATGCCCTGAATGGCCGACCGGGTGTCTTGTCGGCTCGCTATGCCGGCGAAGGCGCCGGTGATGCCGCGAACAACGCGCGTCTTCTGGAGGAGTGTCAAAATGTTCCTGCTGACCGTCTTCAGGCGGCTTTTGTCTGTGTGCTGGCATTTGTCACTCCGGAGGGTATTGAAAAGCTGTTTACCGGCAGGGTTGCCGGGCGGATTCTTTCCACGGCAAAGGGGGAGGGGGGATTCGGCTATGATCCGCTTTTTCTGGTGGATGGTTTTGGACGGAGCATGGCAGAACTGGAATTGGCAGAGAAAAACGGAGTAAGCCACCGTGCGCAAGCTTTTGCCAAGTTCCGGGAATATCTGGAAACGATTGAATAAAAGGGAATTAAACTTTGAAAAAAAATAATCAATTTGGACATATAAAGACAAAAACAGCACGCGAGCCGGCTCGAAAGGCGGCTGACGCTGTTGCAGCAGATAAGCCGTTTGTGCCCTTGACCCGAAAAAACGTGCTGGAGTTGCGCATAACCTCTCTGGATGAAGACGGCTACGGAACCGCCCGCAGTGAAGAGGGGATGACGCTCAGGGTCGGCGGTGCCTTGCCCGGCGATGTTGTGCTGGCCGGTATAGATCATGTTGCCGGTGGCACGGCCTTTTGCCATGTGAAAAAGCTGCTGCAGCCATCACAGCTCCGGAGTAATAACCCCCCTTGCCGCGAAAGTGCGGATTGTTTCGGCTGTCCGCTGATTGCCATGAAATATTCCGAACAAAAAAACTGGAAACGGGGTATGATTCTGTCGGAGATGGCCAAATATCCCGTTCTATCGGGAATAACCGTGCATCCGCTGCTTTCTCCGGATAATCTGATTCATTACCGCACGACGGCAAAGCTGACGGTGGCAGGCAAATTTTCGGAGCCGTTTATCGGCATCTACCGTCGCGCGAGTCACGATGTCTATGATCTGGAACAGTGCCCGATCCATCATCCGCTTATTGACAAGGTGGTTGAAGCGGTCAGAAAAGGGATCAAAAAGGGGAAGGTGCAGGTTTATAATCCGCAAAGCAAAATGGGACTGCTCCGCTATCTGGTCGTCCGTGTTTCGACCCATGAGAAAAAGGCGATGGTCGTATTTGTTACTTCCAAGCGATCCTTCAACGAGATTCATCATCTGGGTCGTTTTGTACAGGAACTTGTCCCGGAAGTTGAAGTAGTTGTCCAGAATGTGAACGCGACTGAAGGTAATGTGATCATGGGGCAGAAAGATTTTTTTCTGACGAAGAAGCTGTACCTGACGGAACGGATCGGTGATGTTGCCTTCAGAATTTCACCACGGTCATTTTTTCAGGTTAATAACAGCGGCGCCAATCTGATTTACAGCAAGGTACGCGAATGGTCAGGGCTTACCGGTTCTGAAACGGTTTTGGACCTCTACTGCGGCATCGGCGGAATTGCACTGTTCCTGGCCGGATCCGCCAGACATGTGATCGGTGTCGAGGTTGTTGAAGAGGCCGTGGCCGATGCGGCCATGAACGCCCGGATTAACGGCATCAGAAACTGCCGGTTTGAAGCCGGAGATGTCGCCGACCTGCTCGATGAGATGACTGGTGATCAGCTGTCTGTCGATATTGCGGTATTAAATCCCCCCCGTAAAGGGTGTGATCAAAATGTTCTTGAGCGGGTTGCGGCCCTCGGCCCGAAATCGATCCTCTATGTTTCGTGCTCTCCGCAGAGTTTGGCGCGCGACCTTGACCATCTGAATACACTGGGGTATCTCTGCCGCGAAATTCAGCCGGTTGACATGTTTCCACAGACGGTGCATGTAGAGAACGTGGCCAGATTGGAGCGGATCAAATAATTCTGGGAGTAAATTAAGACCGTAAAATCAGCTTGACATCCATGGCGTAACTTGCTATTACTCTCCAGCTTTTTGATGTAGGCGCGTAGCTCAGCGGGAGAGCGCTACCCTGACACGGTAGAGGTCGGCGGTTCGACACCGCCCGCGCCTACCATTATTAAAGCAGAGCTGAAGCGAGCAGGATGCAGGCATCGATGTATCGATGCCTTTTCTGTTTGCCCTCTAAAGGAAACTTTTATGGCGACAATCTCAGTCACACTTCCGGACAATTCATCTCGCGAGCTTGGCGAGGAGGCCACGGTATATGATCTGGCCGCCTCAATTGGAGCCGGTCTCGCCAAAGCTGCGCTGGCGGGGAAGATTAACGGTCAGCTGGTAGACCTCTCTTCCCGGTTGACTGATGGCGACCGCGTCGAAATCGTTACCGAAAAAAGTCCTGAAGCGCTTGAGCTTATTCGCCACTCAACCTCGCATTTGATGGCTCAGGCTGTCAAAGAGATATTTCCCCAGGCCAAGGTAACGATCGGCCCGGCCATCGAAACCGGCTTCTATTATGATTTTGATGTGGACAAGCCGTTTACTCCTGAAGATCTGGAGCGTATCGAAGCCAAGATGGCGTTGCTCGCCGCCGCCGATCAGAAGATTGAGCGGCACGACTATTCCAGTGCCGATGCGATCAGTATGTTTGAGGCCATGGGTGAGCCGTATAAAGCCGAATTGATCAATGATCTCGGTGTTGATCGGGTTTCGGTGTATAGTCAGGGCACGTTTGCCGATCTTTGCCGCGGGCCGCATCTCCCCTCTACGTCTCGAATCAAGGCGTTTAAACTGCTCTCGATTGCCGGCGCCTACTGGCGGGGTGATGAAAAAAACCGCATGCTTCAGCGCATTTACGGAACCGCTTTTGTCGACAAGAAAGAGCTGGAAGCGTATCTGAACCGTCTGGAAGAGGCAAAACGTCGTGACCACCGCAAGATAGGCCGGGAGCTGGATCTGTTTTCTTTCTCGGACGAAGTCGGTGCCGGCTTTCCGATCTGGCATCCGAAAGGCGCCATGTTGCGCACGGTTCTTGAAGATTTTGAGCGACGGGAGCATTTAAAGCGGGATTACGATATTGTTGTCGGCCCGCAGATTCTCAAGAGCGAGCTCTGGCAGCGTTCAGGACACTACGAAAACTACCGTGACAATATGTATTTCACCGAGGTGGATGAACAGAGTTACGGCATCAAGCCGATGAACTGCCTCTCCCACATGATGATCTACAAGTCCCAGCTGCGGAGCTATCGTGATCTTCCACTCCGTTTTTTCGAGCTCGGGACGGTGCATCGCCATGAGCGGGCCGGAGTACTCCACGGCCTCATGCGGGTACGCTGCTTCACCCAGGACGATGCCCACATACTCTGTACCCCTGAACAGCTGGATGCCGAAATTAAAGGTGTTATCGCTTTCGTCAACGATGTGATGGCAATCTTCGGTTTTGAGTATGAAATGGAGCTTTCTACCCGCCCGGAAAAATCGATCGGATCTGATTCTGACTGGGAACAGGCTACGGATGCCTTGTTGACGGCTTTGAAGGAGTCAGGTCGCCCCTACGAGATTAATGAGGGTGACGGCGCGTTTTACGGGCCTAAAATAGATATTAAACTGCGCGATTGTCTTGACAGGAGATGGCAGTGTGCTACTATCCAATGCGATTTTACCCTGCCGGAGCGTTTTGATCTGACTTATGTTGCATCCGATGGCGAGCGGAAACGTCCCATCATGGTGCATCGTGTCATTCTCGGGTCGATTGAACGGTTCATCGGTGTTCTTATTGAGCATTTTGCCGGTAGTTTCCCGCTCTGGATTTCTCCGGTTCAAGCGATAGTTGTCACGGTAACTGACAGCCAGGTTCCGTATGCCCAGGATGTCTACCGGCAGTTGCGCAATGCCGGGATACGTGTCGAGCGTGATGTGCGCAATGAAAAGCTGAGCTTCAAGATTCGTGAGGCCCAGCTTCAGAAGATCCCCTACATGCTGGTTATCGGAGATAAAGAGGTCGAACAGGGTACGGTCACCCCCCGCTACCGGGATGGCAAGAACCTCCCGGCCATGAAGCCGGAAGAATTTGTTGATTTTGTAACACAGGAATGTAAAGAGTACAAATAGCTGTAAGTCAGATAGTAGCCGCGAATAAACTGCTGTCAGGAGGTGTCGCCATAGCAAAACCGACCGTCAATATTAATCAGGCAATCAGGGTTTCTGAAGTTCGTGTCATTGGTGCAACTGGAGAGGCGCTGGGTGTCCTTTCTCTTTCACAGGCGCTCGAGCTGGCCGAACAGCAGCAGCTGGATCTTGTTGAAGTTTCACCAACGGCAGTTCCGCCTGTCTGCAGGATTATGGACTATGGCAAGTTCAAGTATCAGCAGAGTAAAAAACTGCAGGAAGCAAAAAAGAAACAGGTTCATGTGCTGCTGAAGGAAGTAAAGTTGCGGCCGAAGACTGATAGCCATGACCTTGAATTCAAAATAAATAACGTCAAGCGATTTCTTGAAGAAGGCAACAAAGCCAAAATTACGCTGGTATTTCGTGGCCGCGAAATTACCCATATGGATGTTGGCCGGGCGGTAATTGAAAAAGTTGCGAAAGAATTGCAGGACGTGTGCGTCATTGAAAATCAGCCCCGCGTTGAGGGGCGTAACATGTACATGATTGTTGCGCCAAAACCGAAAAAATAAAGATGTAGTGCCTCTAAGGTCAAGTTCTTATAACGAAGAAGGAGTTTATCATGCCAAAAATTAAAACCAACCGTGGCGCTGCCAAGCGTTTCAAAAAGTCAGCGTCCGGGCGCATCAAGCGCGGGAGCGCTTTCACCAGTCACATTCTGACCCCCAAGACCCGTAAGAGTAAGCGTAATCTTCGCGGCGGCTCCATGGTTTCAGCTGTTGACCAGAAGAATATTGCCCGCCTGATTCCTTACAAGTAATCCATTTTTCTCTCGCTCATGTGAGGGGATGCATAATGCCAAGAACCATGAGGAAATTGTCTCCCCTTGTGGATCTGGCCAATTCAGGAACGAAGGAGTAGTTACGTATGGCACGTGTAAAAAGAGGGTTTAAAGCGAGACGCAGACGCAACAAGGTATTGAAACTTGCCAAAGGTTACCGCGGCGCACGCAGCAAGTTGTTTCGCAGTGCGACAGAGGCGGTAGACCGGGCTTTAAATTATGCCCTCCGCGATCGCCGCGTCAAAAAGCGTGATTTCCGCAGCCTGTGGATTGTCCGTATCAATGCGGCTTCACGTATCAACGGTTTGTCGTACAGCAAGTTCATTTTCGGCCTCAAAAAGGCCAATGTCCAGATCGATCGCAAAGTGCTGGCTGATATTGCCGTCACCGATCCGGATGGATTTGCACAAATTGCGGCGCTTGCAATGGCCGGTATTTAAGCTCTTTGCAGGTTCAATTAAGGAAAGGGAATGGGACTGGATCTCATTCCCTTTTTTGTACAGAATATCAGCTGTCACTACTATTTTGTCTCGAAGGTATTCAACTATGCGGGAACAACTTGAGCAATTGAGAAATGCGGCGCTGCAGGCTATTGCGGCTGCCTCCTCAGTAGAGCAACTTCAGGATATACGTATTAATCTGCTTGGTCGTAAAGGCGAATTAACGGCGCTGATGAAAGGACTCGGTTCCCTGTCATCGGCGGAGCGTCCAATCGTCGGGCAACTGGTCAACACCATCCGCGATGCAATTGAATCTGCCCTCGGTGCTGCAATTCGGGCTGCAGAGGAAATGGTCATTGCAGATCGTCTTCAATCCGAGCGAGTAGACACTTCCCTCCCCGGTCGCCGCCCTCTTAAAGGGACTAAACATCCGGTCTCCCTGGTTATTGAGGAAATCTGTTCTATTTTTGCGGGACTCGGATTTGCGGTTGCAGAGGGGCCTGAAATCGAACATGACTGGTACAATTTCGAGGCGCTCAACTTCCCCCCAGAACATCCCGCTCGCGATATGCAGGATACTTTCTTTGTGGAAAACAACCTGCTGCTGCGTACTCACACGTCACCTGTACAGATTCGCACGATGCTCAAGCAAAAGCCCCCGGTACGCATCATCGCTCCGGGGACAGTGTATCGTTGTGATTCAGACGCAACACATTCCCCGATGTTTCATCAAATTGAAGGGTTGATGGTTGACTCCCGTGTGACATTCGGCGACCTTAAAGGTATCCTCACAGTATTCACCAACCAGCTTTTTGGACAGAAAACTGGTGTCAGGCTCCGCCCCAGTTATTTTCCTTTCACGGAACCATCGGCAGAGGTTGATATCGCCTGTGTCATCTGCGGCGGCAAAGGGTGCCGGGTCTGCAAGAACAGCGGCTGGCTTGAAATACTTGGTGCCGGTATGGTTGACCCGGAAGTGTATCGTCACGTACAGTATGATGCTGAAAATATCTCCGGCTTTGCCTTCGGGATGGGGATCGAGCGCATTGCGATGTTAAAGTACGGCATTTCTGACATGCGCCTCCTTTTCGAAAATGACGTCCGTTTTCTTCGGCAGTTCTAACTCCAACCCTGATAAACAGGATAAGTGCGTTAACGAAGTTATTTTTCCAGAAAAGGGCTTAAATAGCTTCTAACTTACTAAAATATTTCATGGTGCATTGATATGAACGTTACGTACAGCTGGTTAAAAGAATTTGTAGAGTTTGCTGCAACCCCTGATGAGCTTGCCGAGCTGTTAACCATGCTTGGGCTTGAAGTTGAGTCCATGGAGAAACGTGGCGAGGGGTTGGACGATGTCGTGGTGGCATTGGTAGAGGAAAAGCGACAGCACCCCAATGCCGATAAGCTTTCGTTATGTCGCGTCAACAACGGAAAAGAGGTTCTGGATATCGTATGTGGAGCCCAGAACTTCAAGCAGGGGGATGCCGTTGTGTTGGCTCAGATCGGCGCAGTTCTTCCCGGTGATTTTAAAATTAAACGTTCAAAGATCCGTGGTGAAGAGTCGTGCGGGATGCTTTGCTCCGAAAAAGAGCTGGGTCTGGCCGAAGAGAGTGCGGGAATTATTGTGCTTCCTCCCGCCGTCGCACCACTCGGAACGCCTGTTTTTACCGCTCTCGGCCTCAAGGATACGGTCTTTGAGATCGGCCTGACTCCCAACCGCTCGGACTGTTTGAGTGTCATCGGCATTGCGCGCGACATCGCCGCCAAACTTGGTCTCAAGCTGAAGTATCCGCACTCCACCCTGACAGAAGGGTCTGAAACAGTCGATTCGGTCATCGGGGTTACCGTTGAGAATACCGATCTTTGCCCCCGCTATGCCGCCCGTTATGTTTCCGGCTGCACAATCGCCCCTTCTCCTGTTTGGCTGGTCAAGCGTCTCAATGCAATCGGCGTACGCTCGATCAACAATGTGGTCGATGTGACCAATCTGATCATGATGGAGTCAGGGCAGCCACTGCACGCATTCGATTGTGACCGTCTTTCCGGAAAACGGATTGTCGTGCGCACGGCAACTGAGGGAGAACAGTTCACGACCCTTGACAATCAGCTGCGTACGCTGACGACGGCCGATCTCGTTATTTGTGATGCAGAGCGCCCTGTTGCTCTCGCTGGTATTATGGGTGGATTGAATTCGGAGATTGAGAGCAGTACGACCTCGATTCTCCTTGAGAGCGCTTTTTTCAAACCAGCCGCCATTCGCAAGACAGCCAAGCGTCTTGGCCTCCATACCGAGTCTTCACATCGCTTTGAACGGGGCATAGATATTGATAACGTGTCCCGTGCTCTTGACCGGGCAGCCTCCTTGATCGTCGAGTTGGCCGGCGGTGTCCTGGCCCAGGGATGTCTTGACCTGTACCCGGGCAAAAGCGAGCGGGCTGCAATCATGTTCCGTCCTGAAAAGGCAAATGAACTGATCGGAATCGATCTGGAACGGGATGTCATTATTGATATCCTGACCCGGTTGGAGTGCCGGGTTTCTCCCTCTGCCGACGGATCGGTAGCTGTTATCCCGCCGCATTACCGGATCGATATAGAACGTGAAATTGATCTGATTGAAGAGATCGCCCGTCTGAACGGTTATGATAAGATTCCCGCAACGATGCCGATAGCCCGGGTTGTCTCAGACAGGCCGACACGCCATCAGGAAATTGAAAAGCGGGTACGTGATCTGCTCGTTAACAACGGGATGACTGAAATAATTAACTTCAGTTTCACCGCACCTGACGCGGCAGGCAAGCTGCTCCTGAACGATGATGACCCCCGCCGCCTTGCGATCAAGCTGGCCAACCCGCTGGTTGATGAACAGTCAGTCATGCGTACCACGTTGTTGCCCGGACTTCTCGATACAGCAGCCAGAAATATGAATTTCCGCTCACTTGACCTTAAGCTGTTTGAAATGAGACGTGTATACCTTCCGGGTGTCGGGGAGGATATGCCTCGAGAACCGCTTTGTATCGTTGGAGCCATAACCGGGAGCCGTGACGGCGACGGATGGAGCCGCCCTAATGAGATGGTTGATTTCTACGATGCAAAGGGAATCGTAGAGACAGTCCTGGATTTCCTGGATATCGGAGGGGTGTCATGGGCAACGGAAAACCCGGAATCTTATTATCACCCCGGCAAATCGTGCCGAATTTTTGCAGGGCGTGATTGTATAGGTTCAGTTGGGGAGCTACATCCCACTGTCCAGAAAAACTTTGAAATTGAAAAACCTGTATTTTGTTTTGAACTCGATTTCGAAAAACTTGTGAAACTGACACGATCCAAAAAAACTATTGCCGCCCCTTCCCGTTTTCCCGATAGTACCCGCGATATTGCACTGCTGATTCCGGAAGAACTTGCTGCTGTCAAGATCATTGAC
>JBAVTM010000364.1:0-2388 GCA_049696195.1 Desulfuromonadaceae bacterium
GGCAGCGCCAGCCCCTTGGTCGGGAGCAGCCCGGTTACGACCCCCATGTTGACCGAGGCCTCAATCCCGAACAGCACGGCAATTCCGAGGGCCAGGAACCGGCCGAATGTATCCGGAGCGGCAACGGCGATTCGCATCGCCCGCTGCACCAGCAGAAAGAACATGCCGATGATGACGACCACACCGAGGAAACCGAGCTCTTCTCCGACAACCGAGAGGATAAAGTCGGTATGCGCTTCCGGCAGATAAAAGAGTTTCTGTTTTCCTTCGCCCAGTCCCTGCCCGAAGAGCCCTCCCGTTCCGAGGGCCAGCCAGGACTGGATGATCTGGAAGCCGCTGTTCTGCGGGTCCTGCCACGGGTCGAGAAACGCCAGAATGCGCCGCTTGCGGTAGGCGACATTCATTACCAGAAAGTAGAGGAACGGCATCGACATCAGAAATATCGAAATAATGTAGACCAGCCGCGTTCCGGCGGCAAAGAGCATGATGATCGCAACGGCCGCCAGGGTCAGCGCCGATCCCATATCCGGTTGTTTGAGCAGGAGCCCCAGCATTACGACCAGGATCAGCATGTATGAAACAAAGCCTGGCCCGAGCTGCTTGATCTTGTCCTGTTTCCTGTCCAGCGAATAGGCCATGTACATGATCAGGGCGATCTTGGCGACCTCCGAAGGCTGGAGATTGAAGCCGGGCAGCCTGATCCAGCGCGAGGCTCCGCCGGCGCTGCCGCCTATTCCGGGGATCAGCACCAGCACCAGGAGGGCGATGCATCCAAGCAGGATCGGGGCGGCAAGCTTGCGCCAGAACTGGTAGTTGACCTGCATGGTCCCCAGCATGAGACCAAAGCCGATCAGGGCGAACAGTCCCTGTCGTTTGAGGAAGAAGAAACCGTCGTGAAAGCGTTTGGCAGCCATGATGGAAGACGCCGAATAGACCATTACCACCCCGAAACAGGTCAGGGCTATGGCCATCAGCATGATCACCAGATCATATTCTTCCAGTTTTTTGAACATACGGTTTGTTCCTTGAAATTGTCCGACCGATGTACGTGTCGGACAGTCAGCTGTCTTACAACGCCTTCACCGCCGCAATAAATCGTTGCGCCCGCTCTTCATAATCACGGAACATGTCGAAGCTCGAACAGGCCGGCGACATCAGTACAACCCCTCCCGCAGTCGTTATCTCCGCAGCCGTCCGTACCGCCTCTTCCAGGGTAGCCGCGCGGCGGGTGTCGGTCAGATTCCCCAACTCCTGCTCCATCCTCCCGGCCGCTTCGCCGATCAGTATCAGATGCCGCACGCGCTCCCGCACCAGCGGCGTCAGCGGTGCGTACGAGCCTCCCTTGTCCTTGCCGCCGGCGATGAGGGTGATCTCCGTGAAGCTTTCCAGCGCCTTTTCGACACTCCCGACGTTGGTCGCCTTGCTGTCTTCGTAGTAACTGACGCCGTTCACCTCGCGGACAAATTCCATGCGGTGGTGCAGCGATTCGAAGCAGAGAATCGTCTCGAATGTTTCATCCGGCCGGCAGCCGAGCAGCAGGGCGCATGCCGTTGCGGCCATGATATTCTCCAGATTGTGCACCCCCTGCAGCCGGATCGCGGCGGTGGGGAAGCATTCCTCGCGGCCGTCATGACGATAGGTGATAACTCCGTCCCGGTAGAAAATTCCCTCTTCCAGTTCGATTTTCCGGCTGAAGGGGAACAGGGTCGCCTTGAGCCTCTGGGCATGCTGCCAGACCAGCGGATCATCCCGGTTGACCACGGCGAAATCATCCTCGGTCTGGTTTTCAAAAATGCGCAGCTTGGCATCAATGTAGGACTGATAATCAGGGTAACGATCGAGGTGGTCCTCGCTCAGGTTCAACAGTGCCGCCACGGCCGGGCGGAACGAGGTGATCCACTCCAGCTGGAACGAACTGATCTCGGCCACGACCTGATCGACGCTTCCTGGCGATTCCGCCAGTTCAATCAGCGGGGTGCCGATGTTGCCGCCGACAAAGGGGTGATAGCCGTTATGCTTGAAGATCGCCCCCAGAATGGTGGTGGTCGTTGTCTTGCCGTTGGTGCCGGTGATCGCTGCGATCGGAACATTGATGAAGCGCCCCGCCAGTTCGATCTCGCTGATGATTTCCCGTCCGGCCAGCTTTGCCGCGATCAGCTGCGGCAGATCCATCGGCACGCCCGGAGATACCACGATCAGGTCGCTGGCCAGGAACGTCGCTTCGTCATGCCGTTCCAGTTCCCGGACGATATCGTATCCCGCCAGCTCTGCCAGCTGCCCCGCCAGGAGCGATTCGCTCCGCATGTCGGTAACGGTTACCCGCGCTCCCTTCGAGGCCAGGAAACGGGCACAGGCGACGCCGGTTTTGGCCAGCCCGACGACGAGGAT
>JBAVTM010000365.1:0-2857 GCA_049696195.1 Desulfuromonadaceae bacterium
ACCTCGGCCGTGCCGCTTTTGAGGCCGGACTCGAACGGGGAATAGTAATCGCGCACCGTTTCCCAGTAGTTGGCCAGCTTCTGCAGCCCCGGAGCATTGACGAGCGGATCGCGCTCGCTCCCTTCCAAGGTCGCAACCAGTGCATTCAGATTGGGCTGGGCGGTCAGACCGGAAAGGGACGAGAGCGCGGCATCGACGATATCCACGCCGGCCTCAGAGGCTTTAAGCAGCATGGCGCTGCCGTTTGAGGAGGTGTCGTGGGAATGGAGATGGATCGGAATGCCGATATTTTCTTTGAGCGCCTTGACCAGCTTGTAGGCCGCCAGCGGCTTCAAGAGACCGGCCATATCCTTGATCGCCAGAATGTGAGCGCCCATCTTCTCCAGCTCTTTCGCCATGTTGACGTAGTACTCAAGCGGGTATTTGTCCCGTTTCGGATCGGTGATGTCGCCGGTATAGCAGATGGCCGCCTCACAGATTTTACCCGACCGGCGCACCGCATCCATCGCCACCTTCATGCCGACCGTCCAGTTGAGCGAGTCAAAAACGCGGAAGATATCGACACCGGAGTCGGCGGCCTCTTCCACGAACTTCTGCACGACATTATCGGGATAATTGGTGTAGCCGACCGCATTGGAGCCGCGCAGCAGCATCTGGAACAGGATGTTCGGGATCATCTCCGACAGCTTGTGGAGGCGCTGCCAGGGATCTTCCTTCAAAAAGCGCATCGAGACGTCGAACGTCGCTCCACCCCAGCACTCCAGCGAGAACAGCTCGGCGCCGAGGTAGGAGGTCGGTTCGGCGATCTTGATAAGGTCGTAGCTGCGCACGCGGGTTGCCAGATTGGACTGGTGGGCATCGCGCATGGTCGTATCGGTGATCAGCAGCTTCTTCTGTTCCAGAATCCACTTCGAAAGCCCCTCGGCCCCCATCTGCATGAACAGATCCTTGCTGCCGGACGGCCGCGGCCTGGTGGAGTCAACGTACGGGACACGGGCTTCGATCAGCTCTGCCGACTTGAGCGGTTTTATTACGCCGGGCGAACCGTTGACAATCACCTCACCCAGGAAGTTAAGCACCTTGCTGGCGCGGTCCTGTTTTTCGCGGAAGCGGAGCAGCTCCGGATGCTTTTCGATAAAGGAGGTATCGCACTGCCCGCGAAGGAAGACCGGATGGGTGACGACGTTTTCGAGGAAACCGATATTGGTCTTGACCCCGCGAACGCGGAACTCCTGCAGGGCACGATTCATGATGTTGGAAGCATCTGAGAAGGAGAGCCCCCAGGAGCTGACCTTGACCAGCAGCGAATCATAATGGGGGGTGATCTTGGCGCCGGTAAAGGCGTTGCCGGCGTCCAGACGGATGCCGCACCCGGCAGCGGAACGATAGGTGGTCAGGGTCCCGAAATCGGGGGCAAAATTGTTGGCCGGGTCTTCGGTCGTGATGCGGCACTGAATGGCGTAGCCGCGCATGTCGATGGCGCTCTGCGACGGGATATTGATCTCGGGATCGGAGAGTCTATGCCCGCAGGCGACCAGGATCTGGTTCTGCACCAGATTGCGACCGGTGATCATTTCGGTCACGGTGTGCTCCACCTGGATACGGGGATTCATCTCGATGAAGTAGTGCTTCCCTTCGGCGTCCACGAGAAATTCGATGGTACCGGCATTGCGGTACTTGACATGGCCGGCTATTTTGAGCGCCGCCGTACAGATCTCCTCGCGCTGGGCCTGGGTCAGGGAGAGAGACGGTGCGAATTCGACCACTTTCTGATGACGCCGCTGCACGGAGCAGTCACGGTCGAAAAAATGGACCAGATTGCCATGGTTGTCCCCCAGCACCTGGACCTCTATATGTTTCGGGTGGGCCAGGTAGCGCTCCAGAAAAACCTCGGCGTTGCCGAAAGAAGCCTTGGCCTCGCTGGCGGCCGCTACGAGCCCCTCAAGCAGCTCCTTCTTGTTGTTGGCCACGCGCATGCCGCGACCGCCGCCGCCCGCCGACGCCTTGATGATGATCGGATAGCCATGCTCCTTGGCAAAGATCAGGGCGTCCTCTTCCTTCTCGATCGGAGAGTCCGTTCCCGGAACCACATTGACGCCGGCGGCAATCGCCGCTCTCCTCCCGGAAACCTTGTCACCCAAAGAGCGCATCATCTCGGCGGTGGGACCGATAAAGGTTATGCCGTTGACCCGGCACTCCTCGGCGAACTCGGCATTTTCGGCGAGGAAACCGTAGCCGGGGTGGATCGCATCGACATCGGCCTTGAGCGCCAGGGCAATGATCTCGTCGATCCCGAGGTAGGCGTCGATAGGCGACTTTCCCTTGCCGATCAGATAGGCCTCGTCGGCCTTGTAGCGATGCAGGGAAAGCTTGTCCTCTTCGGAATAAAGTGCCACCGTGCCGATGCCCAGTTCCGTGCAGGCACGAAAGATGCGGATGGCAATTTCGCCCCGGTTGGCCGCCATGACTTTACGAAATCGGTATTTTTCCATGCTGATGTTCTCCTTGATAAATATATTTAGCAAAACTAAAATTATTCAGTTATTTTGAATAGTTACACACCTTGGAGCCCGCAATAAAACAGATTGACGGGACTTTGTCAATTAGTAATCATCATGTCCGCCTCCAGTGATGACAAATGCCAGCCGCCTCTCAGCAATTACAAGGGGGCGGCATAAATCGGACTGTGGATTTGTAATTCGATTATTTTAATTGGTTACAACAAAAAGTAAATGATATAGTCCCGCAACGCGAAAAAGCCCTGTCTGGATTTTCAACAAGCCTTAGTATCTGCCCAAAAACGGCAGGTCAAAGCCATGCCCAGTGAACGAAAAAAGAGGAAACAAAAATTGAAAAA
>JBAVTM010000366.1:0-2863 GCA_049696195.1 Desulfuromonadaceae bacterium
CGAACACCCCGCGAAACACATCGGCGATCTCACCCAGTGTTGCATAGGTCTTGACCGCAGCGAGAATATGCGGCATCAGGTTGCCCGAACCCTTGGCAGCTGTCTCCAATGCTGCCAGTGCCGCGGCAACGGCAGCGTTATCCCGCCCTCCCTTCATGGCGGCCAGGGATTTCTTCTGGGAGATCTCCACCGCTTCCTTGACCCTCAGCAGGCCGGTCGGTGGCGGTTCCTGCACCGTGAACTTGTTGACGCCGACGATGATCAGCTCGTTCTTCTCGATCGATTTCTGGTAAGCATAGGCCGAGTCCTGAATCTCTTTCTGCTGGAAACCGCGCGAGATAGCCTCCACCGCGCCCCCCAGTTTGTCGATTTTTGCGATGTATTCCAGGGCATCTTTCTCGATCTGGTCGGTCAGTGATTCCACCAGGAACGAGCCGGCCAGCGGGTCGATACTGTCGGCAGCGCCCGATTCGTAGGCGATGACCTGCTGGGTGCGCAGGGCGATCCGGACAGACTCTTCAGTCGGCAGCGCCAGTGCTTCGTCGCGGGAGTTGGTGTGCAGCGACTGCGTCCCCCCCAGCACTGCGGCCAGCGCCTGGATCGTGACGCGCATGATGTTGTTGTCCGGCTGTTGGGCGGTCAGCGTGCATCCAGCCGTCTGGGTGTGGAATCTGAGCATCTGGGATTTCGGATCCTTGGCGCCGAAGCGTTCCGTCATGATTTTCGCCCAGATGCGGCGCGCGGCGCGGAATTTGGCGACCTCTTCGAAGAGGTTGTTGTGGGCGTTGAAGAAAAAGGCGAGGCGCGGGGCAAATTCATCGACTTCCAACCCCGCCTTGACGGCGGCATCGACGTAGGCGATGCCGTCGGCTAGCGTGAAGGCGACTTCCTGTACGGCGCTTGAACCGGCCTCGCGGATGTGATAGCCGGAGATCGAGATCGTGTTCCATTTGGGGACGTTGTCCTTGCAGTAGGCGAAGATGTCGGTGATGATCCTCATCGATTCTTTCGGCGGGTAGATGTAGGTGCCGCGTGCCATGTATTCCTTGAGGATGTCGTTCTGGATGGTGCCGGAGATATTGTCGGCCGGGACCCCCTGCTTTTCGGCTACGGCGATGTACATGCAGAGCAGGATCGCGGCGGTGGAGTTGATCGTCATCGAGGTGGAGACCTTGTCGAGCGGGATGCCGTCGAAGAGAATTTCCATGTCGGCCAGCGAGTCGATCGCGACGCCGACCTTGCCGACTTCTCCGAGGCTCATGCCGGCGTCGGAGTCGTACCCCATCTGAGTTGGCAGGTCAAAGGCGATCGAGAGCCCGGTCTGGCCGGCGGAAAGAAGATACTTGTAGCGCTCGTTGGATTCCTTGGCGGTGCCGAAGCCGGCGTACTGGCGCATGGTCCAGAAACGGCCGCGGTACATGGTCGGCTGGACGCCGCGGGTGTAGGGATACTCCCCCGGAAAACCCAGCTGTTCCTCGTAGCCGGGATAGTCGAAGCCGGGGGTGAAACAGCGCTCCATCTCTATGTTGGAGGATGTCAGAAATTTATCCGCGCGTTCGGGTGACTTGGCGAGTCCTTTGCTGACTTTTTCATTCCACTTCTGTTTGCTTTCATTGATGCTCATAACGTGACACCTCAAATTATTTTTTTGAACGTACCGTTTCCATCAACAAACAAGAGGCTAAAGAAAAAGTATCAACCCTTCACCTTTAGCCTCCTGTTTTTCCGAGCGGTACCTCTGTAACGCAAATACGTATTATTTTCTCATGACTATAACGTGTTATGCAGCACTGCCTTCAGATATTCAGCCGTCCGCTCGCGCTTTTCTTTTTCAACCAGTTTCTGATCGACTTCGACAAATTTTTCATCAGGAGTGATTTTGAAGAGCGGCTGCCCCTTCTGGACGATGGTGCCATCGGCCCCTTCCATGATGATCTTGTCGATGGTCCCGGAGAAGGGGGCCCGAATGGTGTTGAACATCTTCATGACTTCGATGATGTAGAGCGGCTGATCCTTCTCGAAATGCATCCCCTCACTCACGAAAGTCGGCAGACCCGGTGCTTCCTGGCCGTAGTACATACCGCCGCACACCGAAACGATTTCGTCCGCCTTCGTAGCCGGCGGCGGCACCAGGATTTTCTTCATCCGGGCCTGCAGGTCGAGGTCGGTCAGGTAATCGGGGATCACGACCTCCAGGTCATCCTGAACCTTCATATCCCAGAATTTGGTATTTTCGCCGATCAGGAACAACATCCCCAACAGTTCGAGTCCGGCCTCATAGCCAAAGTGGGCGGAACGGATCTGCTCCCATGTCTCCGCATCAAAACCGGCCTGGGGTTTTTCCTTCTTGACCAACTCATTGAGCTTGAAATACTCCTCCCGCTCCAGCCCGAGTTTTTCCCGCAGGGTACGGTAAAAGTGCAGCGACTGCTGCAGCAGTTCGTTGTCGTGATCCCAGATGATTTCCGCCGCCGGTTTGTGCGGGCGGTAATTCATATGCAGGAATTCGTAGGTTTCGTTGAGAACTCCGAGAGGATTCCTCAGCCAGACGACCCTCCCCTTGTCGATGCGGAAGTTCTTCGTGTTCATGCTCAACCATCCCGAGAGAAGATGCGGATCCTCAAGGAGTCGCTCCATGGGGCGGGTGATCAACGTCCCCTTCCGGTCAAGCAGGGAAGACATGTTTTTCAGCTCTTTGGCACAGACATCCGGCTGATCGGCAAACTGTTCGGCCACATGTTTGGCATAGTGCTTCTTCATCTGGAAAAAGGCATAGACGACATCCAGCTTGTTGGCCTCCTCCTTGAGAGTGCCGACCAGTGCCAGGTAGGGGACCACGAAGCGGGTCGTCGGTTTGGCCATG
>JBAVTM010000367.1:0-3607 GCA_049696195.1 Desulfuromonadaceae bacterium
TTTGGTTGCTGTTTTAGTTGTCTTGCAGAATTAATTAAGGCGACTTGTTACAGAGTCGCCTTAATCACAAATATAATTTTACGACGATTGTAACTTTTTACAATGCGATCTTTCCCGTCACTTTTCCCAAGATCACAATAACATCACCGATATCAATTTTTCCATCCGGTTGAGACTTGCCATTGATGTATGGAGCTACATCCAATCGAGTCATTTGATCGCTTGTGGACTGAACCTTGCCGACTGCAATCTGCAGCGCAGTCAAGGCATCGCTGATAGTTAAAACAGTCGATACAACAGGCTGTGTGATGCTGACGCTGCTGCTCCTGGCGACCGATACGTTGCCGGCGGCGTCTTTGGCCCAGGCATAGGCGATCTTGCTGCCGGCGGCCGAGAAGGTGAACGTGGCAGGTGCGGAAGAGATCCAGCCGGCAGCACCGGCCGAAGGGGCGGAGGCACTTTCGGTTACCAGGTAGCCGGTCACGCCGACGTTGTCGCTGGCAGTGAAGGATGAAATAGCTACCGTCAGGGAAGTGGCTGTAGAAGGCATCGTGAAGGCGCTGACCGTGGGTGCGGTGGTATCGGAAACTGCATTGTTAACAGTGACCGGCACATCTGAGGACTGACCAATGTTGCCTGTCGTATCGTAAGCCTTGGCGACAAGAGTGTAGCTGCCGTTCGTAACCGAGGAGGTATTCCAGCTGAAGCTGTAGGGTGCTGTGTTACTAGCAAAAAGAAGTACGCCGTTTTCGTAGAACTCTACCTTGCTTACCGCTATGTTGTCACTGGCATTGGCAGAAACGGTTACCGTCCCGCTCACCACGGCGCTGTTGGCTGGCGTGGTTAACGATACTGCAGGGGGAGTCGTGTCATTGACAACTGTTACGGTAACGGCGCTTGACTGGCCAATGTTGCCGGCAGCGTCATACGCTTTTGCCAACAACGTATAGCTGCCGGATGCAAGTGTCGCGGTGTTCCAGGAATATACATAGGGAGCCAATGTTTCTGTGTCCTGAAGGACACTGTTCACATAAAACTCCACTTTCGCTACACCCACGTTATCACTGGCGCCGGCTGCAACAGAAACCGTGCCGCTTACCGAGGTATTGTTTACAGGAGAGCTAAAAGAGATGGTTGGTGGAACCAATTCAGGGAGATTGACAATATTCGAGTAGGAGCTCTCTACGCCGGAGGCATTATAAGCGGTCACCGCAAAGTAGTACGCATGCGCTGGATCGAGATCACTGATGGTAGCAGTAGTCAGATTGTGGGCATCTATAGGGGCCGGGCCTTCGACGGCCCCTGTGCCCTGAAAGGGCTGGGAGGATGAATCCGCTTGGTAATAGACCTTGTAGCCGGTAACGCTCGGGTCCGGATCAACATCCCACTGCAGAACTACGTTGGAGGCATAACTGGAAGCATGGGCAGCTATTAAGAAAAATACCGTGAACATACCGGCCAAAAACAATCGCGATTCACAAGCCCATCGATTTCTTGTTCCTTTCTGTGTGGTACTCATTTAACTTTCTCCTGATTTCGAAAATAAAAAAGCCGGGGCCGATATACCTTTTGGTATTTCGGCGACCCGGCTGTCTCTATGAGACCCTGTAGGTTTTCCGTCCCATCCTCACGGATGGTTTAGTATTGTCGTGTACGGTTCTGAAATTTCCCCCCTTATCGCACTAATTACTCAATAACGCAACGTTTTTTTCAGTTTATAGAATAGAAACAGGTCCTTGAGGCGTGGAAAGAAGTCAAAATACGAGTGACATGCGCTTCTCGCTACAATCACTTTACGTCACATAATGTCAGATGGTAATCAGTTTTCCCTGAACCGTTGATCACAGAGAAGGTGTGTTGACGTTTTTGATTTCTCAATTTTCTGGATGCTTACAGTATGCTGTCTCGCTTTTTGAATATTTCCAGGTTTCTGCCTTTCAAGGGGGAAGACCTGAGGGGCGCGATCATCGCACCGCTCAGGTCTTTTCCAGGTTTCATTTCTTGATGACGCAGTCGATAATCGCATTGATCCTGCGGTTTTTCTGCCTACCTTCGGGAGTGCTGTTGTAGGCGATGCGCCGGGTGTATCCGTACCCTTTGGCTTCCAGACGGGACTTTTCAATGCCGAAGTTCTTTACCAGATAGTCAACGACATTCTCGGCCCGCTGCTGGGACAACTTCATGTTGTAATCGGAACTCCCCACATTGTCCGTATGCCCCTCGATAACGGCCGTCGTTGTGGGGTACTGCTTCATGAAGTCCCCCACCTTGGCAATTTCATCCTGATACTGCGGCTTGATATCGGTCTTGCCGGTGTCGAATTCCATGTTGAGATTCATGCAGAGACGGTCGGGCGGGGTCACCTTCTTCACATCGAAGGCACAGTCGATGATCGCCTCTATGCGGCGGTTCGCCTGTTTGCCTGCATCGGTGGTGTTATCGGCAACCGGATTTGCCATGCCGTAGCCCTTTGCGGTGAGCCGGGTGCGGTCGATGCCGTACGTCTCGACCAGATGGTTTACCACACTCTCGGCGCGGCGTTGGGACAGACCCCGGTTGTACTCGGCATCTCCCACATTGTCCGTATGCCCCTCGATCACGGCCGTTGTTGTGGGGTACTGCTTCATGAAGTTGCCCACCTTGGCAATTTCATCGCGATACTCGGGCCTGATCTCTGTCTTGTCCACATCGAATTCTGTGTGGAGCGTGATGCAGTACTTGAAGTGTTCCGGAGCCGGTTCGGCGGCCGGGATCGGTGCCAGAACAGCTTCCGGTGGTTCTTCTGTGGGTTTTGCTGCCGGCACGGGTGCAGGAGGCGGCTCAACAGGCTTTGCCGCCGGGGCGTGGCCACCAAATGGAATATAGAAACCAACGGTATATTCAAATGCCTGATGGGCCCCGTTATGCTTGTAGATCAGGTGGCGGACATCACCCCTCAGTGCGAAATTATCCGTAACAAAGTACTTCAGGCCTGCGCCGTAATCGAAGACCCCGTGTGGTCTGGAGGCGCTGTCGAGAGCCTTGACTCCTTTGAAGTTGTAGGCGGCATATCCCGCAGCCACGTAGGGTACCAGTTTGTCGTCCGGCATGAAGTGGTACAGCACATCGCCGCCATAGCGGTAATAGTCGACATTTCCTGTCCCCGAATATTTTGTCCCCTCGGTATTGGCATAATCAAATAGCGCCTCTACGCCCAGGGCCTTGGTGAAGTTGTAGCCGAGTCTGGCGCCATACAGAGGGCTTGTTTCTAGATCCAGTTTGCCCTCGAAAGTAATGCCCCCGATAATAGGCGAGATCGAGAAGGTCTCAGCCTTGTTTGCAGCAGTGGCGGCTGTGGTCATGGACAGCAACATACCGGCCAAACACAGTGTAATAACTTTCTTCATCTTAAACCTCCCCAATGTTATGGTGTCTATATCAAACTCATTTTTTAATAGTATCACCAATTCATTGTGAGGCAAGGTAAGAGGACATTTATATAGGGAGATCATGAAAATAGAAATATATTACAACAGCTACCGAGTCCAAGCTCGTTTGCCGGTCTCCAGTAGCATACGAGAAGTTGTTCTATCCATTACTGGCAGCAGCATGCAGTTTTTCGTGTATA
>JBAVTM010000368.1:0-2899 GCA_049696195.1 Desulfuromonadaceae bacterium
ATGAACTTCTCAGGATGCGCATCTATTACTTGACTACTGCCGAGTCTAATAAAATCTCCCGGGATATCGCTGCCTCCATTATCGCCGGTGAGTGGGTGACCGCAGAAATCTGGCACCAGAAAAAGGACGGCACCCGATTCCCTGTCGAAATACATGCCGGACTGATAAAAATTGACGGTAAAAAGTATATATTGGGTTTCGACAGGGATATTACGCAGCGTAAAATCACAGAAGAGACCGACCAAATGTACCTTGAACAGATCGGCCAGCTTAATGACGAACTGAGCCGCAAAGCGATCGATCTTGCTGCTGCCAACGACGAATTGGAAACATTTAATTATTCGGTGTCTCATGACATGCGCGGGCCGCTCACCCGAATCTCGGGCTATTGCCAACTGCTGCTTGATGATGACAGCGATCTTGATCCGGGCATCAAGGAATACATTACCCGAATTTATGAGTCTGAAATATGGCTTAATGAAATGATCGATGCCCTGCTGCATCTGGCGCAGATTACCCGCGCCGAGATCGTTTCAGGCAGTGTTAACCTGAGCGCCATTGCTGAAGCGTGCTTGAAAGAGCTCTCTCTGGAATATCCCGATCGATCGGTCGCAACACGGATCGAACCGGATATTATTGTTTCCGGCGACCCCCGGCTTCTGAAGATGGTTATGATCAATCTGCTGAACAACGCCTGGAAATACAGCGCTCACAAGAGCGATGCACTGATCGAGTTCGGTGTCGATCAGGCCGGAACCGATCCGGTATATTATGTCCGCGATAACGGTGCCGGCTTTGATATGAAGGATACGGACAAGCTTTTCCGTGTCTTCTCACGGTTGCACGACTCAAGCCAGTTTGCGGGAACCGGTATCGGTCTCGCGACGGTCCAGCGCATCATTTTCCGCCATGGCGGCCGAATCTGGGCCGAAGCAGAAGCCGGAATCGGGGCGACATTCAACTTTACCCTGCCGTAGGCATCACAACCTCTCACCCAACAGGTCGTTTTCCCGCTTGACTCACCTGCCTCCCCGTGCTATCTAAAAATCCTTTAAATACGTATGGTTAAGCGTTTTGCCTGTTTGAATATACTAAACATTATTTTGATTGGAGCCCCCATGTCGCAGCAAATCACCCACACCGTCGGAAGTCTTCTGGATGACATGGCTCGTCGCTATCCGGACACCGAAGCACTGGTCTACCCGGAGAGAAACCTGCGCTACACGTACCGCCAGTTCAACGACGCCTGCCGCCGGATCGCCAAGGGGCTGCTCCGGATGGGGGTTAAAAAAGGGGACAACATCGCGATCTGGGCCTACAACGTTCCCGAATGGGTGCTGCTACAGTTCGCCTCCGCCAAAATCGGCGCCGTCCTCGTCACCGTCAACACCAGCTACAAATCGGCCGAACTCGAATACATCCTGGAGCAGTCCGACTCCACCTCGCTCTTCATGGTCGGCTCCTTCAAGGATACGGACTACGTCGAAACCCTTGCCGTCGTCGTTCCCGAAGTGGCGGGGTCAACACCTGGCAGACTCGTCAGCCCCAAACTCCCCTTCCTGAAGAATATCATCTATATCGGCGGGACAACCCCCGCCGGCATGTTCAACTTCGACAGCATCATCCAGATGGGGGAGGGGGTACCCGACGCCGAACTGGAATCCGTCGAAGCCACCCTGGACTGCCATGAGACCATCAACATGCAGTACACCTCCGGCACCACCGGCTTCCCCAAAGGGGTCATGCTGACCCACTACAATATCGTCAACAACGGCTTCAACATCGGCGAATGCATGAAGTTGACGGAAAAGGACCGTCTCTGCATCCCGGTCCCCTTCTTCCACTGCTTCTGCTGCGTCCTGGCCGTCATGGCCTGCGTCACCCACGGTACGACGATGGTGCCGGTCGAAATCTTCGATCCGCTCAAAGTCCTCCAGACGGTCGAAAAAGAAAAATGTACGGCCCTCCATGGCGTCCCGACCATGTTCATCGCCGAACTGGAGCACCCGGAGTTCGCAACCTTTGACCTCTCCACCCTCCGCACCGGCATCATGGCCGGCTCTCCCTGTCCGATCGAAGTCATGAAAAAAGTCATCTCCCAGATGCACGCCTCTGAAATCACCATCGCCTATGGCCAGACCGAGTCGTCACCGGTCATCACTCAGACCCGCACCGATGATCCGATCGAGCTGCGTGTCGCCACCGTCGGCAGGTCGCTCCCGGACGTGGAAACCAGGATCGTCGATATCGAGAGCGGCGCCACCCTTCCTCCCGGCAAGCAGGGGGAGCTCTGTACTCGCGGCTACCATGTCATGAAGGGGTACTACAAGATGCCGGACGAGACCGCCCGGGCCATCGACGGCGACGGATGGCTGCACACCGGCGATCTGGCCATCATGGACGAGAACGGCTACTGCAAGATCACCGGAAGAATCAAACAGATGATCATCCGCGGCGGCGAGAACATCTACCCGCGCGAGATCGAGGAATTCCTCTATACCCACCCCAAAGTCTCCGACATCCAGGTCTATGGCGTGCCGGATCGCAAATACGGCGAGCAGGTCATGGCCGCCATCATCCTCAAAAAGGGGGTGGAGATGAGCGAAGACGAGGTGAGAGATTACTGTCGGGGCAAGATCGCCAACTACAAGATCCCGAAATACGTCAAGTTCGTCGACGGCTATCCGATGACCGCCTCCGGCAAGATCCAAAAATTCAAGATGCGGGAGATGGCGATCAAGGAGCTGCAGCTGGAGGATACGGGCGCGACGGCGTGAGCGGCTGATTCTACCGACGTCATCGAACGTTTTCCGTTAATATAAAAAGAGTACATCGAGCACAAAATCCACCTGGCTTGCCAGATCATCTGGCAAGCCGGTTTTGTTTCAAGCCTTCCTGG
>JBAVTM010000369.1:0-5117 GCA_049696195.1 Desulfuromonadaceae bacterium
GGGCGATGGCGGTGACATTCAGGGCGGCGTTACCGCCGTTCTGGATCAGGGTGGTCTTGGTCAGCGTGTTGCCGACCGTCACCGGGCCGAAGTTGGAGGAGGTCGGGTTCAGACTGATAGCGGGAGCAGGAACGGCACCTGGATGGTCGGTGGGATCCCCGGGAAAATAGAGGCCGTTGATTTCCGTGATATTGTTATAAGAATCGCCATCCGAATCGAGCGGTTCGACCGCAGCAAGGGCCTGGCTGGTCGTGTTGCCGGCGAGCAGTTTCGCTTCCACGTCGAGGCCGTAGGGATTCCTCGTCTTGCCGCCGGATACATGGCAGCTGTCACACGTGTCGAGTCTGGTATTTGCCGTTCCATACTGACCGTTAAAAGTTGATAAATATCCGGAACGTGCCTCTGCCAAGCCGGAAAACGCCAAAACCACGGTTGCGAACAAAACGCCTAAGATGCCATACTTCATGATAACTCCTCCATTTTTTGGTTTATTAAACTGTCCACCTTGCTACTCTTGCTGGTGAAACATGTACCTTGTTGATACCCCGTTTTGCAGATTCAGGATCATCCCCCCTTTCTTCGGGACCCAACGTTCGCCTTCGGCCACAAACCCTTTAATTCAGGCAACTTACCCCAGTGTTGTCGAACCTGGAGAGTCTGAGAGGGTCGACAAGGCGTAACCTGTCTCTTTCAGCACGATACGTGCCTCTTTTATAAATATCTTACGAAAACATGCCAAACAGCCACAGCTAATGAGTTGGCAACAAAGTAATCAGATTAATTCGGAATTCCGTCAGCGCCTCGATACGATCACCCGTTAATTAAAGTAGCCGTCAAGCCAAATCACGGAAAGTCCGGTCTGAGAGTAGCATTTATGTTGAACAAGCTTTTTCATGCCGCTCTTCAACAAAAGTCGCCTGAACTAAAACCGGCCCTGAATGACTGATCATTCAGGGCCGGTGGGAATGTTGTGGTGGGGGCAGGTCGGTTCAACCGTGCCCCTTTAAAAAAACGACTATACGGTTTTTATCTCATCCCCCGGCTTGATGATCCCGCCGGTGATGACCCTGGCAAAGATACCCTCCTTGGGCATCACGCAGTCGCCGGCCTGATAATAGATCGCGCAGCGGGTGTGGCACTCCTTGCCGATCTGGGTCACCTCCAGCAGGGTCTCGCCCACCTGCAGCCGGCTGCCGATCGGCAGGCTGACCAGATCGATGCCGGTCGTCGTGATGTTTTCGGCGAAGTCCCCCGCATTAACGTCCAGCCCCATCGCCCGCATCTTGTCGATGCTCTCCTGGGCCAGCAGGCTCACCTGGCGGTGCCAGTCACCCGCATGGCCGTCCCCGACGATGCCGTGATTCTCCCGCAGCTTCACCGATTCAACCGGCTTTTTCCGCTCCCCTTTATTCTCGCTGATACAGACTGCCAGCACCTTAGCCATCTATTTATCCCCCTACCTGCGACATCGTGAAATTTTTGTGTGCATACCCGTCCTGCGATATTCCGTGCCGCTCCGGCTTGCCCGAAACGATCCCGCGCAGCACCTCCGCCAGCTTCTCCCGGTCGGGGGGGCGCAGATACGGCACCAGATCGGTTCTCTCATCGGAAAAAAGGCACCCCTTGGCCTGTCCGGTGGATGTGACCCGGATGCGGTTGCATTCGCTGCAGAAATGGCCGGAGACCGCGGTGATGATGCCGATGCTCCCCTTCGCGCCGGGGATGCGGAAATCCCGCGACGGCCCGGCAAAGGCCCCCTTGTCCACCTGCTCCAGCGTGTAGCGGCCGGCAATCCGCTCCAGGATCTCTTCGCCGGAGATGCTGTAACGCTGCCAGCCATCCTCCTTGACCGCCGGCATATACTCGATGAAGCGGATTGAATTGCCGTGCGCCACGGTCATGTCGGCAAAGTCGAGAATTTCGGAGTCGTTGACGCCGCGCATGATCACGCAGTTGATCTTGGGGGGGGGGAAGCCGGCTTTCTCTGCGGCTTCAAGCCCTGCCAGAACCTTTTTCAGGTCGCCGCCACGGGTGATGTCGCTGAAGGTTTCCGGATTGAGGGAGTCGAGGCTGACATTCAGCCGCTGCACCCCGGCGTTGTACAGGTCGGCCGCCAATTTAGCCAGCAGCAGACCGTTGGTAGTCAGCGCCAGATGCTTGAGGCCGGGAATCCTGGCCAGCCGTTCCAGAAAACCGACGATGCCGTTCCGCACCAGCGGTTCACCGCCGGTGATGCGGACCTTCTCGATGCCAAGCGCCACCGCGGTCTCGGCGACCAGCAGCAGCTCTTCGTAGGAGAGCACCGCGGCATGCCCCTTGTTTACAATACCCTCCTTGGGCATGCAGTAGAAGCAGCGCATGTTGCAACGGTCGGTTACCGACAGTCGCAGATAATTTATGGTTCTCCCGTGGGAGTCAGTCAGCTGCATTGCATCCTTAGCTTTTTGAACATTTGAGCGAGTGTTGATAACGGAAACAGCTGTAAGGATAACGCTTCGCGTTGTTGAAGGTCAAGCGCCGTGTGGAATTTCTCCCTGCAGGCGCCGTGAGAAGGAAATGCTTTGGATTGAATGGCGGAAGTACATGGGAATCGAACCCACCGAGGAGATTTCTCATCTCCCCCACCGGTTTTGAAGACCGGGCAGCCCGCCAGCGACTGACGTACTTCCATTGGCAATGTTCGTGAATCAACCAGATGTGTCACTACTATTTATACATGTTGGTTTCGATACGTACAAGGGGTTTTAGAAACATCATTGTTTTGTGGATTTTAACTGATACCGTTCCTTGCCATGCCTGTGTTGAACTGATATATTTTCGCGCAGTCCGCCACTTAGAGAACGGAACTCCCGGAGTCATCCATGAAAAAGATCAGCAGCATTCCCAAAGTTGATAAAGTGTTGTCTCTCCCCCCCGTTATGTCGCTCCTTGAGACACATCCGAGACCGACGGTGCTGACGGCGGTACGGAATGTTCTGGCGGCACTCAGGATTGATTCCGTAGACGGCAAACTGTCGGCAGCGCTCGATGGGGACCGGCTCAGCGGGTTGATCGTGAACGAACTGGAGCGGATCATTGCTCCCACCCTTCACCCCGTGGTGAACGGAACCGGCGTCGTGATTCATACCAATCTTGGCCGCTCGCTTCTTGCGGAGTCCGCCTGCCGGCAGATGCTTGAGGTTGCAGTAAGGTACTCGAACCTGGAGATGGACATGGCCACCGGTGAACGGGGAGAACGGTATGTCCATGTCGAGTCGCTCCTCTGCGAGCTGACCGGCGCGGAAGCGGCGCTGGTCGTCAACAATAATGCCGCGGCCGTCCTGCTGGCTCTTTCCGGGATTGCGGCGGGCAAAGAGGTCGTGGTGTCGCGGGGTGAGCTGGTCGAGATCGGCGGATCGTTCCGGATACCGGACGTCATGAGGTTGAGCGGCGGCATCCTGAAGGAGGTCGGCACCACCAACCGCACCCATCTGAAGGATTATCAGGCAGCCATTTCCCCGGAAACAGCCCTGCTGCTCAAGGTTCATACCAGCAATTTTTCGGTAGTCGGGTTTACGGCCGAGGTGTCGGTTGATCAGCTCGTCCGCTGCGGCAGGGAGGCGGGGCTTCCGGTCATGGCCGATATCGGCAGCGGATCGCTGCTCGACCTCTCCAAATACGGCATAACCGGAGAAACCCCGGTGCAGGAGTATCTCAAGGCGGGCGTTGATATCGTGACCTGCAGCGGCGACAAGATGCTTGGCGGGCCGCAGGCCGGCATCATCCTCGGCCAGCGGGAGTTAGTTGCAAAGCTGAGAAAAGAACAGCTCCTGCGGGCCCTCAGGATCGACAAGCTGACCCTTGCCGCGCTTGAGGCGACCCTGCGGCTGTACCGGGACGAACGGGCGGCGGTGGCGGAGATCCCCACCCTTCGCATGTTGACGCTGCAGCCGGCGGCGCTGAAGGCAAAGGCGTCCTCCTGGATCCGCCGGCTTCGACCGAAACTGCCAACTTCGGTCAACCTGACGGTTGTTGCCGGGAATTCCCAGGTCGGCGGCGGCTCCCTGCCGCTGCTGGACCTGCCGACGTTCCTCCTGGTAATTGCGGCCGAAGGGTGGTCCCCCCAGGGAATAGATGCGGCTTTCAGGGGGCGCAGGATTCCGCTGCTGGGACGGATACAGAAGGGGCAGTACCTGCTCGACCTCCGCACCCTTCAGGATGCCGACTTTCCGGATCTTTTAGATGCCATGGGCGTATTCCGATGACCAAGAACCTCATCCTCGGCACCGCCGGCCACATCGACCATGGCAAGACATCGCTGGTCAAGGTGCTGACCGGAGTGGATACGGATCGGCTTCCGGAAGAGAAGTCCCGCGGTATAACCATTGAACTCGGCTTCGCCAACATGCTGCTGGCCGGGGACATTCAGCTCGGCATCGTGGATGTTCCGGGGCATGAGCGCTTTGTCCGCGCCATGGTGGCCGGTGTCGGCGGCATGGACATGGTCATGCTGGTGATTGCGGCTGATGAGGGGGTGATGCCGCAGACCCGCGAGCACCTTGATATCTGCCGCCTGCTGGGGGTGAAGCAGGGGCTCGTCGTCCTGACGAAGAGTGACCTGGTTGATCCGGAGTGGCTTGGCCTGGTGACCGAGGAGGTACGTGACTTTGTGGCCGGGAGCTTTCTGGAGGGGGCGCCGATCGTTCCGGTGTCGGCACGCAGTGGTGCCGGGATCGATCTGCTGAAGGAAGAGCTGCGCACGATGGCGGGGCGGGTCGATCAGAAGAGAAGTGACGGAGCGTTCCGTCTGCCGGTCGACCGGGCGTTCACGGTGGCCGGATTCGGCACGGTTGTGACCGGCACCCTGCTGTCCGGCCAGGTCAGGGTCGGCGATGAAGTCGAACTGTTTCCGTCCGGAATATGCACGAAAATCCGTGGTATCCAGGTCCATGGCGGCAAGACGGAGGTCGGTTACGCCGGACAGCGTCTTGCCCTCAACCTCCAGGGGGTTGAAAACAATCAGGCAGAGCGGGGCGATGTCGTGGCTCCCCGTGGGCTCTACCGGACGACCAGAACCGTCGATGTCGAGATCAGTTGCCTGAAATCTGCGCCACGGCCGCTCAAGCACCGCTCAACCC
>JBAVTM010000370.1:0-4051 GCA_049696195.1 Desulfuromonadaceae bacterium
TTAAAACTGAAGTTTTCTCGCTCATTGGCAGGCTACTTGCGTTTAGCAACATGTATTCTCAGCCGGCACTCCTGCCGTCGGGAGGGGGGGAGAAATCCCTGATCCGGGAGTCATGCTTGAAAAAAGGCTGTAATACGCTAGAGTTAATTCCGGGAAGAACGTTTCTTTTTATAGTAGCGGGTGAAAAAGGAGAACCATGATAATCATCTTTGTTCCTGCTCTGTCAGGTAATGTGTCTGGTCATAAAATATGGAAACGATGAGTATGTTCGACATCGGTGCAACCCCCATAGCCGACAGAGTTTTTTTCAGGGTATGGGCACCGTCGGTCACGTCGGTCGAGGTCGAACTGGTGGATTCCGCCCCTCTGAGAACACCTCTCCAGAAGGTCGGCGAATACTTCCAGGGATCGCTGCCGGCGGCAGCGGGTGACCGTTACTGGTACTGGCTGGACGGTTCGCGGCGTTGTCCCGACCCTGCCTCACGCAGCCAGCCGGAGGGTGTGCATGGCCCGTCGCAGGTGATCGATCCGGCGTTTGCCTGGAGCGACAACAAGTGGCAGGGGATTGCTCTTGAAGAGTACATTTTCTATGAGCTCCATGTGGGAAGCTTCACTCCGCCCGGCACCTTTGACGGCGTAAAATCCCGCCTCGATTATCTGGTTGATCTTGGCATTACCGCCGTGGAGCTGATGCCGGTGGCGCAGTTTCCCGGAGAGCGCAACTGGGGGTATGACGGCACATTTCCGTTTGCTCCCCAGAACAGCTACGGCGGCCCGGACGGGCTCAAGCGGCTGGTCGATGCCTGCCACGCCAGAGGGCTGGCCGTGATTCTTGACGTGGTCTACAATCACCTGGGCCCGGAAGGGAACTATCTGCATGGATTCGGTCCGTATTTTACCGACCGCTACCGTACCCCCTGGGGGGATGCGGTCAATTTCGACGGTCCCGACAGCGACCCGGTACGCAGCTATTTCATTTCAAATGCACTGCACTGGATAACCGAATACCATATTGACGCTCTGCGTCTGGACGCCATCCACGGCATCTACGATTTCAGCGCCCTGCACATACTTAGAGAACTCGCCGAGTCTGTCCATCGGCAGGGCGCCGCACTGGGCCGCCAGGTTTACGTTATTGCCGAAAGCGATCTGAACGACGTGCGGGTAATCAATCCCCCCGAGTCGGGAGGCCACGGTCTGGATGCCCAGTGGAACGACGATTTTCACCATGCCCTGCGGTCGCTCCTGACCGGTGACCGGGCTGGATATTATGCCGACTTCGGTCTCTTTTCAGATGTGGTCAAGAGCTTCGAGGAAGGCTTTGTTCTCTCCGGCGGATATTCATCCTTCAGAAAGCGCCGCCATGGCAGTTCCTCGGCAGGAATTCCTCCTGACCGACTGGTGGTGTTTTCCCAGAACCATGACCAGGTGGGTAACCGGATGCGCGGGGAGCGGCCGGGAGAGCATCTCTCCACGCAGCAACTCAAGCTTGCCGCCGCAACGGTGCTGCTTTCCCCCTATCTGCCGCTGCTCTTCATGGGAGAGGAGTATGCGGAGTCGGCGCCGTTTCCCTATTTCGTCAGTCATGGCGATGCGGATCTGGTGGAGGGGGTCAGGCGGGGACGCCTGGAGGAATTTGCCGCCTTTGGCAATCAGGGGTGCCCCCCCGATCCGCAGGCAGAGGAGACCTTCCTCTCGGCAAAACTGGATCAGGAACAGCGCCTTCGTGGCGAGCACATCGCCATATTCGACTTCTATCGCGAATTAATCCGCTTGCGGAAGGAATGCGCCCCCCTTGCCACATTAAGCAGAGATATTATGCAGGTGACTGCCTTCGAGGAAGAGCGGGTGCTGGCCGTCATCAGGAACTCTGACGACGGCCAGGTGCTCTGTCTGTTCAACTACAGCGATCAAAACCGCGTGATCCGTCCTCCGCTGGCGAGCGGCACAATGAGCGTTCTCCTTGATTCTACCGGCTACTACCGCCCGGGCAGCGTTGTAACTGTGTATACTACCCGTCCCGAAACTTTCCAGACGCTCGCCCCTTTCGGGGTCACCGTCTACAGAAAGGAAAAATGATGGAGCGATTTCTCTGCATACATGGCCACTTTTACCAGCCGCCCCGGGAAAACCCCTGGCTGGAGTCCGTTGAGATACAGGATTCGGCCCATCCCTATCATGACTGGAACGAACGGATCACCGCCGAGTGTTATGCCCCCAATACAGCCTCACGGAATCTGGACGGGGAGGGGCGCATCACCGGGATCGTCAGCAACTATGCCCGTATCAGCTTCAATTTCGGACCGACCCTCCTCTCCTGGATGGAAACGCATACTCCAGATACCTACCGGGCAATCCAGGAGGCCGATCGGCAGAGTATCAAATGGCGCGCCGGGCATGGGGCCGCCCTGGCCCAGGTTTACAACCATATCATCATGCCCCTGGCCAGCCTGCGCGACAAACAGACTCAGGTGCGCTGGGGAATAAAGGATTTTGAGCATCGCTTCCAGCGTTTCCCCGAAGGGATGTGGCTGGCTGAAACCGCCGTGGATGTGGAAACATTGGAGGTGCTGGCCAAGGAGGGTATCCGTTTTACCATCCTCGCTCCTCACCAGGCGGGAAGGGTTCGAAAAATCGCTTCCGGCCGGTGGAAGGATGTCTCCGGTTCACGTATCGACCCTTCACAGGCCTATCTTTGCCGGCTTCCCTCCGGACGGAGTATCACCATCTTCTTCTATGACGGCCCCATTTCCCAGGCAGTGGCATTCGAAAAGCTGCTGAGCAGTGGCGAACAGTTTGCCGAACGACTGATGTCCGGTTTTTCGCATCACCGCACCCATCCCCAGCTGGTACATATCGCTACCGACGGCGAGACCTACGGCCATCATCATCGCTTCGGCGAAATGGCCCTGGGACACGCCCTGAATCATATCGAGAATAACAGCCTTGCCCGCCTGACCAACTATGGTGAATATCTGGAGCTGTACCCGGCTGCCCATGAAGTGCAGATTATTGAAAACAGTTCGTGGAGCTGCTCGCACGGCATCGAGCGCTGGAGGAGCGACTGCGGCTGCAACTCCGGCGGTAACAATGGCTGGAACCAGCAATGGCGGCGGCCGCTGCGGGAAACCCTGGACTGGCTCAGCGGACGGTTGGCGGCCTGTTATGAGGATGTCGCGACAGATTACCTGAATAACCCGTGGGAAGCCCGGAATGAATATATCGATGTCCTGCTTGACCGTTCCGTAGAAAACGTTGCTGCCTTCCTGCTCAAACATTCCCGCCGTCCCCTTGATGAAGAGGCAACCGTTGCCGTGCTCAGCCTGCTGGAGATGCAGCGGCACGCCATGCTCATGTATACCAGCTGCGGGTGGTTTTTTGACGAACTGTCGGGGCTGGAAACGGTGCAGATCATCCAGTATGCCGGTCGGGCAATGCAGTTGGCAGATGAATTCTGCATTCAGGGAATCGAAGCTTCCTTTCTGGAACGGCTGGCACTGGCCGGGAGCAATATACCCGAACATAAAGACGGGGCAGAGATCTACGTGAAATTCGTCAAACCGGTTATGATCGACCTGATCAGAGTCGGTGCACACTACGCCGTCAGCTTTGTCTTTCAGGAGTACGGAGAGGAAAACGATATTTTCAGTTATCGAGCTTTCAAGGAGGATTCACTGATTCTCCATGCCGGACAGATGGGACTGGCGGTGGGGAAAATATCCATCCGTTCCTCCATCACCCGCAAAACGGGCCGGATAAGTTTCTGCACCCTGTACTTCGGCGGCCATGCGTTGAACTGCGGAGTCCGCTCCTTTCTCGGCGATGAGGAGTATATAACCATGAAGGAGGAGCTTGTCACCGTATTCAAAGAAGGTGATTTTGCCGCCGTCATCAGGCTTATTGACACCCATTTCGGGGCGCATAATTACTCCATAAAGGACCTTTTTCGGGATGAACAGCGTCATATCCTGAATCTCATCATCTCCGGCACGCTCCAGGAGTTTGAGGACAAGTTCATAACCCTATACGAAAACAGCAAAAGCCTGATGGG
>JBAVTM010000371.1:0-9289 GCA_049696195.1 Desulfuromonadaceae bacterium
ATCGTCCCCTTCCCCCTTTGTTCCGGCGGCTGAAGCTCAAGTGTCATACAGCGAGCCTCGGCATGATAGGACGCCGCAGGGAAGACATGCAAAATCTCCCCGGCCTTCTCCTTGTCCAGACGCGTCACGAGGGTGTTGCCACCCCTGTCGGACATGGCGGCGGTTATTGCCATGATCTGCTCCGCTGTTTTACCCTCGCCGAAGATCATTTCAGGCATCCCCTGACGTAATTGGCGGTGATGATCGACCTGGGCGCAGCCGATATCCTGAAAAGGGAGCTGACGTAACTGCAGCAGTGCGTCATCTATCGAGAGTTCCCCCTGTCGAACCGAATTGAGCATGGTCTTGAGATAGTGCTGATTCATGAACGCGTCCCTGATATCTCGAATTGAATTGCTGTCTTTATACCATGCCTGCAGCAGTTTTCTATGCAAAACCTGCCCTATCGCCGATATTACACCATCAAAAAAATGTTCACCGGTTTACTTTTTCCCGACAGCTATGCTACAAGGTTCAGATACTGAACCATGCGAGGTCGAAAAATGGGTAAAACAACTGCAGAAAAGATATTTGACGCTCATCTGGTAAACGAGCCCTTTCCCGGCACCAAGGTGCTGCGCCTGGATGCGGTACTCTGCCATGAGATCACGACACCGATTGCCATTGATGACCTGATCCGGCGCAACAAGGATCGCGTTTTTGATCCGACAAAGATCAAGGCGGTTATCGACCATGTCACCCCCAGCAAGGATTCCAAGACCGCCACCCAGGCCAAAATCCTGCGAGACTGGGCCCGCCGTCACGGGATCAAGGATTTCTTTGATATCGGCGCCAACGGCGTCTGTCATGCCCTCTTCCCCGAGCGTGGCTTCATCCGTCCCGGCTACACGGTCATCATGGGTGACTCCCACACCTGCACCCACGGCGCCTTCGGTGCCTTTGCCGCCGGAATCGGCACGACCGACCTGGAAGTCGGCATCCTGAAAGGGGTCTGCGCCTTCCGTCAGCCAAAAACAATCAAATTCAACGTCAACGGCTCTCTGCCGAAAGGGGTCTACGCCAAGGACGTCATTCTGCATATTATCGGAAAAATCGGCGTCAACGGCGCCACCGATCGGGTGATGGAATTTCACGGTTCCACTATCGATGCGATGACGATGGAATCACGCATGACACTCTGTAATATGGCCATCGAAGCGGGAGGCACCTCCGGCATCTGCCAGCCGGACATGACCACCGTCGACTACCTCTGGCCGTTCATCAGCGCTGAATTCGCCAGCAAGGATGCCGCCCTGGCTGATTACTCACAGTGGCGCTCCGACAGTGACGCCGACTATGACCAGACGATCGATATTGATGTCGCGACCCTTGAGCCGACGATCACCTTCGGCTACAAACCGGATCAGGTCAAACCGGTATCCGAAATGGCCGGCACCCCGCTGGATCAGATCTACATCGGCTCCTGCACCAACGGCCGCATCGAAGACCTGCGTATTGCGGCACAAATCCTCAAAGGGCACAGACTGGCGCCGAACGTACGCGGCATCCTCTCACCGGCCACCCCGAAAATCCATCAGCAGGCCATGCATGAAGGGCTGATCGACATCTTCATGGAGGCCGGCTTCTGCGTCACCAATCCGACCTGCGGCGCCTGTCTGGGGATGAGCAACGGCGTGCTGGCAGAAGGTGAAGTCTGCGCATCGACCACGAACCGCAACTTCATGGGGAGGATGGGTAAAGGGGGCATGGTGCACCTGATGTCGCCGGCCACGGCGGCCGCCAGTGCGATTGAAGGCAAGATCGCCGACCCGAGGAAATACCTGTAAGCAACCCACCCCCCGCCCTCCCTTATCAAGGAGGGAGCCTTTTCATTTATTTTAAAGGAGCAACCATATGAAAACATTCGGAGGCCCGGTCCTCTTTCTTGACCGCGGCGACATCAACACCGACGAGATCATCCCGGCCAAGTACCTGACCGAGATCACCAAGGAAGATCTCAAGCCCTATATCCTGGAAGACCTGAAACTCCCCGGCTTCGACCCGAAAGGTCCGAAAACGAAGAACGCCAGGGTGGTCGTCTCCCGCGCCAACTTCGGGTGCGGCTCCTCCCGGGAGCATGCCCCCTGGGTGTTTGAGGTCAACGGCATAACCGCCGTAATTGCCGAGTCATTCGCCCGCATCTTCCGGCAGAACATGTTCAACTGCGGCATGGCTGCCATTGAACTCCCCGCTGCCGATCTTGACCTGATTTTCTCCCACAGTGGAGATGATGACGCCGCTATGGACATCGACATCGAAGCCGGCACCCTGACTGTCCGCGGAGCTGGAAAACAGCAGACCTTCGGTTTCGAGATTTCACCCTTCGACAAGGCTCTGGTTCTGGCCGGAGGCTGGGTAGATTACGCCGATCAGAAATACTGATCAGTGAGCGGCATTGCAACGCAAAAAGCCCCTGAAAAGGGGCTTTTTGCGTTGCAGCGAACGGTGCGGAAAACACACTATTCGTAGTTGGCCGTCCCTTCATCAAGCTCCGGAATCGCTTCACCACGATAACGATCTATCAGGCATGTTAACGATGCCAGCCCTTCCGTAATAACCTTGCTTTCAATCGCATTTGTCGCAATCTGTACCTCAACCCCGCTGACAGCTTCTACCGCCTGATGTGCCAAAGCTATATGCTGGGCAGCTTCGTTTTTCAGCTCTTTCGTCCGCTCATTATCATCCATGACGCTCTTGAGATAGAGACGGTTACCTTTGGCCTGTTCCTGCGCCGACGAATTTATCCGATGGGCAAGTTCGCGCATATGTTCGAGGTTCTTGACGATCTGGCTGCTACCCTGCTGTTGATGTTCGGTTGCAAGAGTAACCTGCTGTACCCGCTCAAGGTTTTTTTCTGCTTCTTCGGTAATACGCTGAATATTGACAGCCTGCTCAGTCGTTTCAACGGCGATGCTTGACACCATTTTAAACGCATCTTCTGCGCTTTTATCGATTGCAACGAGGGCTTCATTGGCCACGCCGGAAATAGTGACACCCTCTTTGACCTTCTCTTTACCCTGGGTAACCGAACGATGAACGCACGATGTTTCTTTCTGAATATTGCGTACCAGTTCCTCGATTTCCCTGGTTGAAGCGGAAGTGCGCCGGGCAAGGGAGCGCACCTCTTCCGCAACAACGGCAAATGCACGTCCCCGCGATCCCGCCTGGGCGGCAATAATTGATGCATTAAGAGATAACAGGTTAGTCTGCTCGACGACCTCCTGAATAACACTCAGGAATTCTCCCACCCGTGCCGAGTGGCGAGACAAACGATTGATGGATTCAAAGGATTCATCGTTACTTTTCTCAATCTCCTGCATCGCCTTCATGGTCGCGGCCATACTGCGCAGCCCATGCTGCGCCAGAGTCCGGACGCTTTCGGAGGCTGACGCGCTCCGTTCCGAATTATCACGCACCGTACTTTGCGACCTGCTGATTGTATTGATCGAATAAACGGTCTGCTCCGTGGATGTTGACAATGCCCGGATATTTTCGGCAGTTTCCCGGGTTGCGCGGGCCATTTCCTCAATGGAACGGGAAGTCTCTATCACAAAAGTGGAATACTGATTGATATTTTCTGCAATGGTATCTGTGGTCGCGCTCATCTGGGTAGAAATTGACGCACGCTCTTCGGTGCGACCGGACAGCTCATCTATCTCGGCAATAACCCGTGAGAACGCGTTGTTAAGACGTTCCATCGCGGTCACGGCATCCCGCACCCGGGCTGTTTCCTTTTCATCGCCGGTAGACCAGTTGTGCATAGTCACTTTGAGCGTTTCCTGTGCCGTGAATATCTGCTCCAACAATTCCTTCCGCTCTTTCTGCCGGGACTCAAGAGCTTTTGTCGCAAGATCGCAGGGTGAACAGAGGGACGCACTATCATCCGATTGCGCGTGAGCAGACGAACGCTCCAATCCGTGATCCAAACCGATTTCAGACATAAGCCGCTGGAAAATCCAGGCACAGAGCAGTGAGCAAAA
The DNA here is from genome assembly GCA_049696195.1 of Desulfuromonadaceae bacterium. Taxonomy (GTDB): domain Bacteria; phylum Desulfobacterota; class Desulfuromonadia; order Geobacterales; family Pseudopelobacteraceae; genus JACRCG01. Next base: position 4,020 of record JBAVTM010000371.1, read on the forward strand.
CAGTGCCGTAACGATGGCTACGGCAAAAACAGAGGCAAAACTCCCGGCTGCAACCGCAATTCCGCCGATTACCCCAGAGGCGATTAATGAAAACGCAACCATCCTGATTCGAACCGCTGCAACGCTGCTATATGGGCTGTTTGACATGCGCGATCCCCGTACGAAAGTGAAATTCCGCTTACTTGTACCATGCGTCTAAAACGGTGTCAATGAATCAGGACGGGGCTGCCATACCTGTAACCAACCGATATTTTTCATGTTATAAATCAGGGCCATATTCTGCCACGCAACATTGACGGCCTGAACCACGTGTCACGACGCTTGATTTTTTTTTGCGGGAATGAGATAGTGTCACCGATAATACACACTCGCTGCAGAGGGGGCATAATGTTTGGTTTTGGCATGCCGGAGATGATAATCATACTGGTCATAGTTCTGGTCGTTTTCGGGGCGGGAAAGCTCCCGGAAATCGGCGGCGCTCTCGGTAAAAGCATCCGTAATTTTAAAAAAGCGTCTGAAGGCAAGGACGAGATAGAAATCAAACCAAAGTCCGAGGATGCAGACAAAAAAGCTTGATCAGAGCGCTATTCTGCCACAAAAGAAGGGGGGAGAGGCATATGCCTTTACCCCCTTTCTACAATCTGAAACCTACCTCTTGACGGCAGTTATCAGGAATTCAGGTATTCACCGATCTTCTCGGCCAGAGTACTGTAGATCCGCCGACACTCAGTCTCGTCCTTCTCCAGCAGCGTTACACGGAAACCCTGCAACGGCGTAGAAAACGAAGAAAGCGGCACAGTACAGATTCCGGTTGATGCCAGGATCTGATAGACGAAACGCTTATCGGGAGAAACTCCCGGCTGGTTGATCAGCCCCCCGACCAGTTCCCTTACTTCATGATTGTCGATCGGGATCGACTGCCGGCTGTTCAGCAGGCCGTCCTTGAATGCAACTGCCATGTAAAAAGCGCCATTGGTGCGATTCACCTGCAGCGCAGGAACCTGGCTGAGACAATCATAGGTGATGTTGCTCATCCGCTCGTAGCTGGCGATGCGCTGAGCCAGATAGGCGGAATATTCAGGATGTCGGACGATTTCAGGGATGACCGTCTGCGGCAGAGTCGTAGAGCACACCTCATTCATCTTGCCGGTAAGGATCAGGTTGATATATTTCCGGAAACGCTCATCCTTCTGGCCGTTATAGACTTCTATCCAGCCGCAGCGTGATCCCGGCCAGGGGAACTCCTTGGAAATTCCTTTCAATGAAATCGCCGGAACATCTCCGATGACGTCACTGATCGGCACCGTGCTTTCGCCGTTATACACGATATTGATGTACACTTCATCGGCGATGATGAACAGGTCGTTTTCACGGGCAACCGCAACAATCTCCTGCAGCAGCTCCCTGGTGTAGACCATGCCGGTCGGATTATCCGGGTTGATCAGCATGATCGCGCAGATATTCGGATTATAGCGGACATGATTGCGCAGATCCTCCATGTCCGGGTACCAGTTGTTTTCCGGTTTGAGGCGGTACAGCGAGGGGGCCGAGTGGGCATGGCCGATTTCACCGAGCGTGTGGGTGGTGTAAGACGGGGACGGCATAAGCACCCGCGCCTCCGGCCGCAGGCAGCCGTAAATTTTGGCGATGGCGTCCCCAAGCCCGTTGAAGAAGATGATATCATCCGGAGTGATCTGGGCACCGCCGCGACCGTTGGTGACCTCGCAGATGAATTCGCGGGTTTCAAGCACACCGCGGGTATGACAGTAACCCCAGGTACGGTTGTCCATGGCGGCTCTGGCAACGATTTCCTTCATCCAGGTCGGGATGACCTCACCCTTGACAATCGGGTCGCCTATGTTTTCCCAGTTGATTTTGACCCCATGCTTCTGGAGCTTCTCAGCCACGTTGACAATATTTCTGATTTCATACGTCAGCTCGCCGGTTCCTGGCGGCACCAGTTCGATCCTCATTCAAGCACCTCACAAAGACAAATAGTTACACGTTTCAAACAGAATTCCGGAGTGATCTAGTTTTCGCCTACTCCGAAGAGCAGGCGACCGTCATCATCGCGCCAGCGCAGCCACCCGACCTGTGATTGGTCGGTCAGCACCATGCCCCAGGCATTTTCAAGCTTCAACACCCTGAACAGCTGCTTTGGCGAAAGCGTCGCAAGCACTCTCCCGCCAGGCTGTTCCTGAAACCGGTAATAGTGCGGCTGCAGACCGGGAAGCATGCGGCCGGAATGCATCTTCAGATATTGCTCCCACGATTGAAAGCGCCCTTGATTCTGTGGTTCAATCCAGGCTTCCCGACCGGCATCATCATAAACAACCCGCAGCCAGTCCCCTTTACGTGCAGAAACGACCAGCGGCGGAGCACCCTTCTGCAAACCAAAGACCCATTCATTTCCGGACAACCTGGTACTGTTCAGCACGCCAACCCGCAAAAGGCCCGGTTCCTCGTACAACGGCAACGACAGATCCCGGTTAAGTGCATTATCTGACTGCGAAAAAACAACCACGCCAATCCCCGTATACGGGCGCATTCGTGGTGGAGACGCGGCAATCGCAGCAAAAGCGGTGATGCCCAGTACAATGATAATCAGAAGAATTTCAAGGGGGCGGCCGTACATGTCAATCAAACAGACTCCGCAGTCGCATGAGGAATGCCTGAGCCTGCGGATCGGTCTCTTCGGGAGCCCATGCACCCTTTTCATCTTCATTCAGCAGGCGGTAGGGGCCTGCCTTGGTTTCATAGAACACGGTGCCTGACTCCAGAGCCAGTGCGGTATGATATATGCCATGCGGAATATCAACAGCCAGATTGCCGCCGGGATGCGACAGGGCCACTGTTTCGGCGACCCCGCCGTCTTCGGTAAAAGTAACAATTCCCAAACTGCCGTTCAACAGGATAAATGCTTCATCCTTTTCCGGGTCGAGGTGTCGATGCGGCCTGACATATGAACCAGGCTCGATGGCATTAAGCAGACGATGACAGCGGGATTCGTCAGACGGGTGAAAATTGTGGTTCCGGCGCAGCCTCGGGTTCTGCCTGGCTTCGGCAGACACCCGAGCCACAAGTTCACGGGTGGTGATCTTCACCTAGCGATTAACCAGAGCGATCATATTACCGTCAAAGTCCTGTACAACCGCCATCTTGCCCCATGGACTGGACTCGAGCGGCTCCACGAAATGTACACCGCCGTTTTTAAGTGTTTCGCAGACTTCGGCAATATTTTCTACTTTAAGGGTGATGCCGGTGTGTCTTCCCACCAGATTGCGGGCATCTTCGTGCAGCGCAAGCGAAACACCCAGTGTTGTGGAGGCTCCGGGGAAAAATTCGATCAGCATTTCGCTTTGACCGGCAACCGGCAGACCGAGAAGGTCAACGTAGAAGGACTTTGCTTTGGCAAGATCGGTGACGAATATTACGAAGTTTTTTAGTGAGACGGACATGAAACCTCTTGGAAAAGCATTAACCACGGAGGACACTGAGGAAAGAAAAAGGGGGTTGACAGGCTTCCTCTAGGTTTTCCTCTGTGTCCTCCGTGGTAAGGCTGTTTTTTGCGCGTAATTATTTCTGCGACAAGCGGTGAACGCACTCCACCATAAACCGGGCGTTTTCAGGGGGAACCGTCGGCAGGATGCCGTGTCCGAGATTAAAAATGTGGCCGGGACGACCGGCGTTTTCATCCAGAACCCGCTTGACTTCGCGTTCAATAATTGCCGGCGTTGCATACAGCACGGTCGGATCAAGATTACCCTGCACCGCCATCTGTGGGCCGATCAGATCCCGTGCCGCACCCAGACTCGCGTGCCAGTCAAGACCCATAACATCGCCGCCTGCCTTCTTGACGGTATCCAGCATGGCTCCGGACCCCTTGACAAAATGGATGACCGGGGTTTCGATGCGGTTCAGCCCGTTGATCAGCCTGACGGTATACGGCAGCACATAGCGCTCGTAATCGGCGGGAGAAAGTATGCCGCCCCAGGTATCGAATATCTGGATACACTGAGCGCCGGCAGTAATCTGGGCGTTCAGGTATTCCATGCTCATTGTGGTAATTTTATCCATCAGCGCGGCATAAATATCAGGAGCGGCATACATCATCCGCTTGATCTGGGCAAAATCCTTCGAGCCTTTACCCTCAACCATGTAGCAGGCCAGCGTAAACGGTGCGCCGCCGAAACCGATCAGCGGTACTTTTCCGGCCAGCTCGCGACGCAGGATTTTAATGGTTTCGAGTACGTAGGGGACATCCTGCTCCATCTGCGGGATACGCAACCTCTCCACATCGGCCATAGAGCGGATCGGGCTTTCAAATACCGGCCCCGGAACAAAATCAAGCTTCATCCCCATCGGCTCAACCGGTGTCAGGATGTCGGAGAACATGATCGCGGCATCAACCCCGAGAATATCAACCGGCTGGATACTGACTTCCGCGGCCAGTTCGGGGGTTTTACACAATTCCAGAAACGTGCATTTGGATCGGACCGCCATGTACTCTGGCAGATATCGACCGGCCTGGCGCATCAGCCACACGGGAGTACGATCGACCGGCTTGCCCCAACAGGCATCAAGAAAACTCATATTCATTGTATTTCTCCTTCAGTAACGCCCAAAGGCGTGGGAATTGGCACAAATAAGCGTATTATTCTAAATTTAAACGACATGAGAAGTCAAATTATTTGAGTTCAAGCGGCTTCAACCGTGAATTTTCTTTTTCCAAACACGACCTTGTCTCCAGGATACAGTTTGCGCCCCCGGCGAAGTTCCACTTCACCATTTACCGATATGTACCCTTCTGCGATCATGGCCTTTGCCTCACCCCCGGAAGAAACAGCATTTTCCGCTTTCAGAAGGCTGTCCAGCTTGATGAATGGCGTTGTTATCTGCATATCTGCGGCTCTCTTTCCTTGCATAAATGTTCTGATTTTATTTGGCTCCAACCGGCGAGTGCGACAAACCCTCACACCCATCTAAGCGGCTGTTTTTCAAACAAAAAAGGCGGTCAGCGTATGAGTCGCCAACCGCCTGTTAATTTATGGCGGAGAAGGTGAGATTCGAACTCACGGAGCTGTTACACTCGGCGGTTTTCAAGACCGCTGCCTTAAACCACTCGGCCACCTCTCCATTGTCATACCTTCGACCTTATAGCACACCTATTTTTTATTTTCAAATAGTAACCGTCAACAGGAGCACGTGTGTGCGGTTATTTTCGCTGCTTTGTGCCGTGCGTTCTTTCGATTCTTGCCGTAGTTCTTATA
>JBAVTM010000372.1:0-1867 GCA_049696195.1 Desulfuromonadaceae bacterium
CCTTAATGACGCCTTTAATTTTCATAAGTGAATTCATGACCTTCTGAAGATGAGCCAGATTAGTAACATTTACCTCGAAGATATTTTCACCGCGCTGGTCAATGGTACTCTGAATATGGGCGCTGGCAATGTTGGCCTCGGCATTCGTGATTGCCAGCGTGATTGTCGCCAGAATCCCTTTTACATCATGGCAGAGCACCCTGATCTTAACCGGCAGCACAGCCGTTTTGACCTTGTTCCAAGCCACATCAACACGCCGTTCAGGATCGCTCTCCAGGGCAAACTGGCAATCAGCGGTATGCACGGTGACCCCCTTACCCCGGGTGATAAAACCGATTATTTCATCACCCGGCACCGGATTACAACACTTGCCGAAACGTACCAGAACATCGTCCAGTCCGCCGATTTCAACCGCGCTGCTCGATTTCCCTTTCAGCTTGTTGATAACCGACTCGAGCCGTGATTCCTTGTGCTCAGCCCGCTCTTTCAGTTTTTCATCAGGAAGAAGCTTGCCGACAATCTGACTGCTGGATATTTTACCATAACCGACCGCCGCCAACAGGTCCTCGTCGGCTGCATAGCCGAATTCGGCGGCAATCTTCTTGAACTCGCCGCTTTTTTGTATCTTTTGAAGATTGAGTGAATATCTGCGAAAATCCTTTTCGCAGATTTCACGTCCCAGCACGATACTCCGTGTGCGTTCTTCAATTTTGATCCAGGCCCTGATCTTGTTGCGGGCCCGTGAACTCTTGACAATTTTGAGCCAATCCTTACTGGGGGTATGGTGCGGCGAAGTTATAACTTCGACAATATCGCCATTCTTCAGCTCGTACTTGAGCGGCACCAGCTTCCCGTTAACCTTTGCACCGACACAACGATGGCCGATATCGGTATGGACACTGTAGGCGAAATCTATCGGCGTAGACCCCTTTGGATACCCCTTCACATCCCCTTTGGGAGTAAAAACGTAGACCTCTTCGGTAAACAGCTCGACCTTGACTGAATCCATAAACTCTTTGGAATCCTGCAGGTCCTGCTGCCATTCAAGGAGCTGACGCAGCCAGGCGAAGCGTTTGACATCCTTCTCGTCATACCCCTTCCCCTCCTTGTACTTCCAGTGCGCCGCAATTCCGGCATCGGCAACACTGTGCATCTCGTGAGTCCGGATCTGAACTTCCAACCGGTCACCATGCGGACCTATGACGGTCGTGTGCAGGGATTGATACATATTTCCCTTGGGCATGGCAATGTAGTCTTTGAAGCGCCCGGGAATCGGTTTCCAAGCCGAATGGATCACCCCCAGCACTTCATAACATTCACGTACATTATCAACGAGGATTCGTACCGCAATCAGATCGTAAATTTCTTCGAACTCTACGTTGCGCTTCTCCATTTTTCGATAAATCGAATAGAGGTGTTTGCTCCGGCCGGAAACTTCACCGTTAATACCATAAAAAGACAGCTTTTCTGATATGATAGCCTTGGCTTCTTCAACAAACGCTTCGCGTTCATGTTTTTTCTGGGATATTTTTTTAACCAGGTCAAAGTATATTTCCGGATGCAGATAGCGAAAGGAAAGGTCTTCCAGCTCCACCTTCACCCAGGAAATACCGAGCCGGTTGGCGATAGGGGCGTAAATATCCATCGTCTCACGGGCGATCCGCCGCTGTTTCACTTCATCCTGAAACTCCAGGGTTCGCATGTTATGAAGACGGTCGGCCAGCTTGACCAGGATAACGCGAATGTCGATGGCCATTGCCAGCAACATCTTGCGAAAGTTTTCAGCCTGGCTCTCTTCCTTGGTTTTGAAGTTGATCTTGCTGATCTTGGTGACGCCGTCCACCAGGGCGGCGACTTCGCTGCCGAA
>JBAVTM010000373.1:0-3645 GCA_049696195.1 Desulfuromonadaceae bacterium
TGAGCATCCCATACAGATTAAAAGCATACTGGAACGTGGAAAAGTTCCCTTCAAACACGATTACGTTAAGAAAACCGGCTACAGCATCAGACACCCCCCGAGCCCATGCAAATCCTGTATACGGAAACTGTCCCTTTTCAAATATCTGCTGCCACGCAAGAAGCAATTCACCCGTGTGAAACAAGTCGATTTTATTCATTGATAGTGGCGTGAATGAAAGAAACGCCGAAAACGCCATTACGGAAGGGACAAAAAAGCAGTTCCCCCCGGAGTCATCCGACTTACGCCACGTTATGAACAGCCGGATGTTATATGCAATAAGTCCCAACGCGAGTGCAAGGCCAATAATCTTCGTGTACAGGGGGAACAGATTGCCACTTGTAATTCCCCGCTGTTCTATTACTCGCGTAAAAAAGGGTAGCAGCAGAAGCGGCATGAGAATCTGGCTCCCCAGAGCCATTGTTCTCGGGATTGCAGACTTCTTCACCATAAGAGCGAGTACGATCACCCCCCACGCACCTGCGAGAAATACGGGGATAACCGACAACGAATCTTTTCTCCCAACCATGAGCATGGGCATCACAAAATGAATGAGGGCAAGAATACCTGCAGCAGAGAAAAACACACCCCAGACAGACGCACCCCACGCGATAGTTGCTCTGGATGCGTAGGACGCATTGTTCTTCCTTATTAACAGTGAATAGGGGGCTAGTAAAAGAAGCGGAAGTATCGGCTCAAACCAGAAACCGTTTTTTCGAACGAGGAGCAACATGGCTGAGAATGACAGCATTCCCCAAATATTCATTCTCTCATCACGCGAGCTGTCCTGACACACAGCGGTGGAAACAGTTTCAGGCCGTTTCCGGAGAAGGACCGCCAGCAGAGCCAAGACTATCCAGAATACGGAAAAGCAACCGACGGCAAAAAAAGAAAAGAGCAGATCACCATGCTTGTAGGCATCAGCAATCGCTATCTCTCCCACCACAATATCATTATAAACCTGCCTGCCGTTGGTGAAGGCCGGAAAAGAGAAGTTGAGGAGAACTGCCGTCAAAGCGACGGAACACAGTGTCACCCAGAAAAGCAGACGTGGCGAAATGTTCAGGATTCGGTCCATCATTCTATTGGCAGCTGGAAATACGGTGTTCAAACAGTGTCCTTTATTGGGCTGCAATATATCAAGAAGCTGTTTCTTTGCGTAAGCACTGGTGCATTACTGTTCCGGCACGTGCCTTTTTCTGAACAGCCGCCACTCACGGATCAGCATTCCTGCGAAGAGAGCGAATGAGCCCAATGTCAGATACTTGCCGATCTTGAAGGGAAGCGGATCGAAACGGAACTCCACCCGATGGGTACCAGGCGCCAGATAGACACCGCGCAGGATGTAGTTGACCCGATGAATTACAGTCGGGGTATCATCCACAGTTGCCTTCCATCCTTGATTGTACTTCTCGCCCAGCACCAACAGGGCATTTGCCGAATTATTGACAGCTATATCGATCCGGTCGCCTTCATATCGTTTGACCAGGGCATTTCCTGCTGCGGGAGCGGCGGCTGATTCCGGCGGAGACAGCTGCAACGGCGGCTGCTCCTCCACGACAGCAAAACGTCGCGGGGCAAATTGCGGATTCTGCAAAACGCCCAGAACCTGTTGGGGTTGGGAAAGATATAAAACGGAAGGAACCAGCCAGGCTTTCGGCAGAACCTCACGGTTTTCGAGCACAAGCTGAAGCCCGTCCGGAGATTGAAATACCGGATAATATTTTCCGCCCACCTGGCTTTTTTCCTTGGCATACTGCTCGTTTGAAAAAACCAGGTATTTCACGTTGAGAATATCCGGCAAGGCCGAATTGATACTGAAATTGTCGAGGAATTCCTGCCAGCGCCGTTGCTGTACCGCATTAGACGTGTACATAACCGGAATTTTGTTGGATACATACTGCATCGGATCACTGCCGTCCATTGGCAGGGTCCGGTACTGGTTCGAATCACGGGCCAGATAGTTCATAATATCAGTCTGCGTCGTCCGCCCCTTTTCCGGGGCATCCACGAGGAAGATAAACTTGTCATTGACCCGCCACACATCACCCACATACAACACGAGCAGCACACACGGCACCAGCCACATACGCGCCTTGATCCTGGACCCGAGCACGATTACTCCGGCATATAAAGCAGCCAGCGCAGCTGCAATACCGGTTTCCAGCATCAGGTTGCTCCAGCGCTGAGAGATCAACTGCAGACCCTGTTCATAGCGGGTCGGCTGCGACAGTCTCTCGATAAACATCTGTATCCAGGTGTTCCTGCCTATCTGCAACACCCCCAGAAACACGAGGAGTACGACAGGCACCGTAACGACACCTGCAAGGTATCGACGGAACGCACGCCCTCCCCTGACCTCCGCATCCATCAGAAGGTCGATTCCCCGCGCGGAAAGGACTCCCAGCGCCATCACCGGTATGAACATCATCATCTTGGGAACCCGAAAGCGGTTTATTCCGGGGAAATAATCGTATAACAGGTTGTAAAAGGGGGTGTACTTGCCCATTGAGAAAAGCAATCCTCCCGCAAGACCGATCACGGCGAGCCAGGTGTATTTATCGCGCCGGAAGATCAAAGGCAGAGGAACCAGCAACCAGGGGAGCAGCCCCATATATGAGAGTGTCTGGGTAAACACCATGCGCCCCCAGTAATAGCTGGGAATATTATCAGGATTCGGCCCGGCTTCCTGACGGGAATATCCGAAAAAACCTGGTATGACAAAAGCGGCCGTTTCCTCTGGCGGAAGAGACCAGGACATGGCCTCTTCACGGTCCAGCCCCCCCTTGCCCTGGTTGGCGCCGCTTTCCGCACCGCGGTTGGTATCTTTCGACCAATTGGCAAGCGGAATCAACGAGATGGACACGGTGGAAAGAAAGAATGCCAACAGCACCAGGTTATACCCCAGCAGCCGGGGCACAGGAAACCTGGTGCGCTCTGTTTCTATTCGACTGATGGCAACAACTCTCAAAATACCGTACATGCCGACACAAAGGCAGGTATAATAGGCAATCTGCCAGTGCGTGTTGAAAAACTGGAACGCCAGCATGAACGCTGTTGCCATAAACCAGAATATTCGCGTTGTCAGAAATCCTTTTTCCAGACAGAAGAACGCCCATGGCGCAAAAGAGATGGTGGCTATTTTCATTACATGGCCGGCATTTATGAGCGTCGCATGTTCGGGCGACAGGGCAAATATCGTTCCGGCGAGAAAAGCTGCAAAGCGACCGGTACCGATAAGACGGCAATACGAATACATTCCCACCGCCCCGAAAAACAGCTGAAGAACAATGCTCCAGGCAACGTTTGTTGGTAGAGGAAGCAGATAAAAGATCGCTTTCAGATACAGCAGGAATTGTCCGGCAGCACCACCGCCATCGGCGGTATGCCCGCTGTTTATGAAAATATCCCATCCGGCTGAAGACAGATCGATGGCAAACACCTTGGAGAATGAACTGTTATGAATATCAACGACGCCCCAGTAGAACTCGTTGATGATGTCCGGAGCCCTGATAATCTTGCTGCTGAAGAGGATTTTCGAAAAAAACGTGACCACCAATCCGAGCAGGGCAGTCAAAGTAAGAAGATTTTTTTTCTGTTCAGTCA
>JBAVTM010000374.1:0-1588 GCA_049696195.1 Desulfuromonadaceae bacterium
CGGAAGGAACCGTTGTTCCGTTTCCATCAAAAGGGGAATCCGAACATGCCTTAAACTCCGTTTACGAGAGGCTGATCCGGCTATGAAGCGACTCCGTACTCATATTATCCGCCGCCTGCAGTTGCGAGAATCCTGGATAATCTTTTTCATTCTCGGTATTATCATGATGACATTTCCGTTTTTGCATATTTTTAACAAACCGGTACTCCTGTTTGGTGTGCCGCTGCTTTTTTTGTATCTGACTGGTGGCTGGATAATTTCAATTGCCGTCATTTACCTATTTGTAGTCGCCAGTCGCCATGAAAACGGGGCGACTGATGAAAAGAATGAATCATGAACGACGTTGTTTCCTCAGTGGCTGTCATATCAGCTCTCTACACGGCGCTGATATTTCTGATCGCCTGGTACGCCCACCGTCGCAAGGAGAGCGGGCGCAGCATCATCAGCAATCCTGTTATTTATGCACTCTCGATGGGGGTGTACTGCACATCATGGACCTTCTACGGCAGCGTCGGAAAGGCCGCTACAACCGGGATCGACTTTCTGCTGATTTATCTCGGCCCATCGTTAACGGCTTTTTCCTGGCTTTTTCTTTTGCGCCGGATCGTCAGGATAAGCAAAGAACATAATATCACGTCGATCGCCGATTTTCTGAGCCAGCGCTACGGGAAATCCCCTTGGCTTGGCGCGTTGGTGACACTCATCGCCTTCCTCGGCATCATGCCCTATATAGCGCTACAGTTAAAGGCGGTAGTCACCAGTTTTTTTCTGCTCAGCGGAACTCACACACTCCCCATTGCCTTCATAAAGTCCGGAACCGGCACCACAATTCCAATCGCCCTGCTTCTGGCATTGATTCTGGCAATCTTCAGTATTGTTTTCGGAGCCCGCAGACTGGTGTCGTCTGAACGGCATGAAGGTCTTATTGCGGCGGTAGCATTTGAATCACTGGTTAAGCTGGTCGCTTTCCTGGCTGTCGGACTGTTTGTCACCTACGGTCTCTTTGACGGATTCATCGATATCTTCGAACGGTTCAAGAGCACCAACCCTGAAAAATTCTCGCAGCTGTTGACGTTCCCTGTTTCCAAGAATGATCCCACGTACATATCCGCTTTTACGCTCCTGTTTTTATCAATGGGTGCGATCATGCTTCTGCCGCGCCAGTTTCATGTCATGGTCATTGAAAATTCCGATGAGCGTCACATAGCTACCGCAATGTGGCTCTTTCCCGCGTATCTGTTCCTGATCAATCTTTTCGTTATTCCGATCGCCATTGGCGGCATTCTAACCACCGGAAGCAGCAACGGTGCAGACTACTTTGTTCTTTCACTGTCTCAGAACGCCGGATATCGCGGCATAGCACTGCTCGCATTCCTGGGTGGCCTGTCAGCCGCGGCCGGCATGGTCATGGTTGAATCCATCGCCATATCAACCATGCTGCTGAACCATATCTTCATGCCGATCATTGTCCGCTGTACTCCCCGGATTTGGTTCCCGATTCTGCTGATCAACCTTAAGCGTTTCGGCATTGTTCTGGTCGTGATGCTGGGATATTTTTATTACGAAATGATAGGCGACTCATACACGC
>JBAVTM010000375.1:0-6029 GCA_049696195.1 Desulfuromonadaceae bacterium
GCCGACAACGACGGACTTTCCAGGCGGACGTCCCTGCCGACAATTACGGTGCGGGATGAAAATTCATCGGCATAGGCCCGACCAAGGCGATAGGCCACGTCGTCATTCAGTTCATCCGGCACGTGGCCGCGGATGTCGTAGGCCTTAAAACAGTTCAGTTGGTCAACTCCTTCCATAGACGTCCTCAAAGCGAACGATATCATCCTCACCAAGGTAACTGCCGGACTGGACTTCGATCAGTTCCAGTGGAATTACGCCCGGATTTTCCAGACGATGGGTCACGCCGAGCGGGATGTACGTGGACTGGTTTTCGGAAAGGATTGTTTCCTGATCGCCCGTACCCACCTTTGCCGTCCCACTGACGACAATCCAGTGTTCGGCTCTGTGGTGATGCATTTGCAAGGAGAGGCTGGCGCCGGGTTTTACCGTGATCCGCTTGACCTGGAAACGGTCGGCGGCATCAATGGATTGATACGATCCCCACGGACGGTACACGGTCCGATGGGTGATGGCTTCCTGACGATTGTCGCGTTTAAGGAGATTGACGATCTGTTTCACATCCTGGACATGATCTTTGTCTGCGACCAGCACGGCATCGGGTGTTTCCACGATAACGCAATTGTTCATGCCTACGACTGCGACCAGGCGACTTTCTGCGGAAACATAGCAGTTGCTGGATTGATGCAGCATCACGTCGCCTTTTGAGCTGTTGCCGGCATCGTCAAGATCAGCAATCTCCCAGAGTGCCGACCAGGAACCGACATCACTCCAGCCGGCATCAAGCGGGATAACCGCAGCAGCGTCTGTTTTTTCCATGACGGCGTAGTCGATGGAATTGCTCGGGCAAAGGGCAAATGCCTCGGGGTCGAGTCTCAGAAAGTCTTTGTCTTTGGCCGCCTTGGCATAGGAAGCCCGGCAGGCAGTAACCATCTCCGGTGCGTACTTTTGGAGTTCGTCCAGATACCTCTGGGCCGAGAACAGGAACATGCCGCTGTTCCAGAGGTAGGCACCAGATTTCAGGTACTGTTCTGCTGTTTCAAGGTTGGGTTTTTCAACAAAGCGTTCCACGGAAAATGCCGGGGCAATAGCTTCCGAAAGAGGAAGCTGCTGACCTTTCTGAATATAGCCATAACCGGTTTCTGCTGCATGGGGGGTAATGCCGAAGGTAACCAGTTTACCCTGCTGCGCATAGGCGGTTGCAGCGAGACATGCCTTCTGGAATGCGGAAATGTTCGTGATTACGTGATCCGCCGGCAGTATCAACAGCAACGGATCGTTATGTGTGGCCAAGGCTTCCAGTGCGGCAAGCGCAACCGCCGGGGCGGTGTTTCTGCCGAAGGGCTCAAGCATGATGACTGATGCGTCGCTGCCGATGCCACGCAGCTGCTCGGCAACCATGAATCGGTGGTCTTCGTTGCAGACGACAACAGGATCTGCAATATCGCCGATCCCCCGGAGCCGCAAAACAGTCTCCTGCAGCATGGTCGCATTGCCGACCAGCGGGAGCAGCTGTTTGGGATACATTTCGCGAGAAACCGGCCATAAGCGGCTTCCGGAGCCGCCGGAAAGAATTACAGGAATGATCACAGGAGCCTTTTGATTCAATTGTGAATTTTGAATGCTTAATTTTGAATTCTATTTAACCGCCGAACACGCCGATAACAGCGGATAAAAGCATATAAAACCAGACAACGCCTTGTAAAACTTTTGTGGTACCTCCCATGACAAGGACCCTCTGGGGCCTGAAGGGAGGTTTGGAGGGGTTAGATTTATTTCCCCAGCAGCGGGCTCATGACCTGATAGGTCAGGTATGCTACCAGTGCCGAAGCCGGAATGGTGAGAACCCAGGCCACCAGAATCCGTTTTGCGACATTCCAGTTGACGGCGGTCAGGCGCTTGGAAAGCCCGACACCCAGGATGGTCGAGGTTATGACGTGAGTCGTGCTGGTCGGCATGCCGAAGGCCGAGGCCCCCAGGATCACGCCGGCTGAGGCGGTTTCCACACAGAAGCCGTGTACCGGCTGCAGCTTGACAAAGTCGCGACCGACCGTCTTGATGATCCGCCACCCGCCGGCCGCCGTTCCAAAAGCCATTGCGGTAGCGCAGGCCACCATGACTTCCCAGGGTACGGCGAAGGTCTTGAGAGTCCCATAGCTGACCAGGGCCATCGTGATGACACCCATCGACTTCTGGGCATCGGCGGTACCGTGTGAGAAGGCCATCAGGGCCGCCGATGCGATCTGCAGCCTGCGGAAGTTTTTGTTGAGGCCGCTGGGGGCGCTGTTGCGGAAGATCCGGTACAGGATCATCATGAAGATAAAACCGACGGCGGTACCCAGGATCGGGGAGAAAATCAGTGCCATGATAATCTTCTTGAGTCCGGCCCACTTCAGGGCGGAGATGCCGGCATGGGCGATAACAGCCCCCGAGATACCGCCGATAATGGCATGGGAAGAAGAGGACGGCAGCCCGTAGTACCAGGTGATCAGGTTCCAGATGATTGCTCCGGCAATACCCGCCAGCACGACCATCTGTGTCACATTGGAACCGTCCACAATCCCTTTGCCGATGGTCGTCGCAACCTTGGTGGAGATCATCGCCCCGGCAAAATTCAGCACTGCAGCCATTATGATGGCCGATCTGACCGAAAGGGCGCGGGTCGAGATGCAGGTGGCGATGGCGTTGGCGGTGTCGTGAAAGCCGTTGATGTAGTCGAAAACGAGTGCCGCCAGGATCACCAGGCAGAGCATGATAAAAGCCGGCTCAACCATTCTTTACCACCACGCTTTCAAGGATGTTGGAGGCGTCTTCGCACCTGTCGGTCGACTTTTCGAGTGTTTCATAGATCTCCTTCCATTTGATCAGCTGGATCGGATCCTTCTCCTCGTCAAAAAGGCGGCTGATCGCTTCGCGAGAGACCCGATCGGCTTCATTTTCCAGCGAGTTGATCTCCACGCACGCCTCAAAGATCTGCTCGTTGGTCTTCTTGCCGAGCATCGCAACCGCCTTGTCCACCGCATAGCACGACTGCAGGATGATGAAGCCGAGCGATTTGGCTTCGGGGGGGATGACTTCGACATTGTACATGATGATCCGCTGGGCCGAGGCGTCGATCAGGTCAAGGATATCGTCCAGCTTGGACGCCAGAGCGTAGATATCTTCGGGGTCCAGCGGCGTGACAAAGGTTTTGTGCAGCGTCTGGATGATTTCATGGGTGATCGAATCGCCCTTGTGCTCCACATCCTTGATCCTGCGCTGGCTTTCGGCGGGATTCTCGAAATTGTCGAGCATATCCTTGAGAAGCTTGGCACCGTCGATGATATTTTCCGTCATATTTTTGAAAAGCTTGAAGAATTTTTCTTCTTTGGGAATAAGTCCAAACATTAGGTACGCCTCCGTAGATTTATCGTGCAGACTGCATTTAAAACCTGCCATTAGTAGCATACTTTTAGCTCTGTTTACAGAGTAAATTTACTCGTACCCGCCATTAACGGAGCAACATGGATTGCCTTTGATGAGCAGTTGCAGTATTGTTCTGTTTTTCAATACAGGAGGAGAAAGAGATGAATCTGTTCCACGCCGCCGTCCTCGGCGCCCTGCAAGGCTTTGCCGAGGTGCTGCCGATCAGCAGCTCGGCCCACCTGATTCTGGTCCCCTGGCTGCTGAAATGGCCCGAATCAGGCCTGACCTTTGACGTTGCGCTGCACCTGGGAACCTTTCTGGCACTAGCACTCTACTTCCGGCGCGACATCATCGAACTGGCCGCCTCGTTCATTGATGCCGTGGCGGCGCGCCGACTGAACACTCCGGCCCGGAGACTGCCGTTCTTGATCATCGCCGCCACCGTCCCGGCCGCCGTCGTCGGCAAACTGTTCGAAGACCGCATAGAGGCGCTCTTCCGCTCCAACCCGCTGCTGATCTCCTCCGTTCTGGTCCTGTTCGGACTCATTCTCGGGGTGACCGATTATCTTGGCCGCAAGCGTCTGGCTCTGGACGAAATTACGCCGGCGGGAGCGTTGACGGTCGGCCTGATGCAGTGCCTGGCGCTGATTCCGGGTGTTTCCCGCTCCGGCATTACGATCACCGCCGCCCTGATGCTCGGTTTCACCCGGGAGAGCGCCGCCCGTTTCTCATTCCTGATATCGCTGCCGATCGTGGCCGGGGCGGCCTTGCTTAAATCCGTGCACCTGTTCAAACATGGCATTCCGGCCGGTGAAGGCCTGCCGATGCTGGTCGGCATCGCCGTCTCCGCAATTACCGGCTATATCAGCGTCGCCTTCCTGCTCCGTTTCGTGCAGAAACAGACTCTTGCCCCGTTTGTCTGGTACCGGGTCGTTGTAGGGGGCGGATTGATTATCGCCATTCTGGCGGGATTCAAGGGATAAATGGTCACAGGGCGCGGCAAACAGCGCCCCTACGTTATGGGTTGTTAGTCAGGCAGGGGGGATGTATGAGCGGTGGCATCAAGGAGTGGCCCGAAGACGAGCGCCCGCGCGAAAAGATGCTCAAGCGGGGGGCGGTGTCCCTCTCTGACGCCGAATTGCTGGCGCTGATCATCAGAAGTGGTGACCCGGGCTCCCGGCAGAGCGCCATCGACCTGGGACGCGGATTGATCACGCACTTCAGCGGCAACCTGCGGGAACTGGGGGGTGCCGATCTCGGCGAGCTCTGCGCCATCAAGGGGGTCGGCCTGGCCAAGGCAACCAGCATCAAGGCGGCCTTCACCCTGGCTTCACGTTTTCAGGCCAGGAAGCTGGAACGCCTCGACCGCTTCACCTCCCCGCAGCAGGTCTTCGACTATTTTCACCACGAGTTCCGCGACAGCCGCAAGGAGTATTTTCTGATCCTGCTGCTGGACGGCAAAAACCGCATCATCAGGAGGGTGCAGATTTCGGAGGGGAGTCTCAACCAGAGCATCGTCCATCCCCGGGAGGTCTTTTCCCCGGCGGTGAAGGAATCGGCCGCCGCCGTGATCCTGCTGCACAATCACCCCACCGGCGACCCGGCCCCCAGCAGCGAGGATATCGCCATCACGCGCCGCCTGAAGGAGGCGGGGGAGATCATGGGGATCAAGGTGCTTGACCACATCATCGTGGGGGATGGGGAGTACCTGAGTTTCGTGGAGCGGGGTCTGCTGTAGGAGAATCCGCTGTCTCCCGCTGGCGGGCGGCTTTAAGAGCCCTGCGACGGCGCCGTCCGCCAAGAAACGTCTCTTCGACGACGATCGCGACAAAACAGACCACGAACAGCGCAAAAAAGATGCCTAACGCAACGCGCATGTTTCCTCTCGCAGCGGCAAACAACTCCGGACCATTTACTCTGTTCATAGAAGTAGATATGCCTCGTCTGCCGCCCGCTCCGCCGCCGCCACACAGTCATTCAGGCCGATGCCGCGATAGGAATTGCCGGTCAGGATCAAACCCGGATGCGCGCGAAGCAGATCTTCCACCCCCTGCAGCCGCGCGCCATGCCCGACGGTGTACTGCGGGATCGCCTGCGGATGGCGGAATACCCTGACAAACTCCGGCGCGGCATCGATTCCCATCGTCACCGCCAGATCCTCCCTGACCTTGGCCACGACTTCATCATCGCTCAAATTGATGTATTGGGGAAAGCAGGCTCCCCCCATCATGCTGCGGAGCAGCACCTTTCCCTCCGGGGCCCGATTCTCGAACATGCTTGAATCCCACAGGGTGCCGAGCGTGTTGCGACCCTCCTTCTTCGGGATCAGATAGCCGAATCCGTCCAGAGAGCGGCGGATCTGTGCGCGGTCGTAGCCGAAGCAGATCACCGTCATGCTGGCATAGGGGATCTGCCGCAATATCC
The DNA here is from genome assembly GCA_049696195.1 of Desulfuromonadaceae bacterium. Taxonomy (GTDB): domain Bacteria; phylum Desulfobacterota; class Desulfuromonadia; order Geobacterales; family Pseudopelobacteraceae; genus JACRCG01. The sequence goes on from JBAVTM010000375.1 coordinate 5,827, forward strand.
CGGAGATGCCGCCGTCCAGACCCGCCAGCATCTCCGACGCCGCAAAGGCCGGCGACGCCACGATTACCCCGTCGGCCTCATGCTCGCCCCCGTCGCTGCACGTTACCCGGTATGGAACGCTCTCCCCTTTCACGACAGAGGTGACGGCGACTCCGGGCAGCACTATCCCGTCAAGCGAGGCCGCCAGAGCATCGGAAAGATAC
>JBAVTM010000376.1:0-7111 GCA_049696195.1 Desulfuromonadaceae bacterium
ATGTCGATGCGATTTCCAGGATCGTGCAGGAGATGGGCTTCAGGGCCGAACCGATTCCGGGGAGTGAACGGACCGCGATCGGTGTGCTCGGTAACCACGGCTATGTCGATGACAGCAAGATACTTGAGCTGCCGGGCGTGCAGAGGGTTATTCACGTTTCGAAACCGTACAAGCTGGTTTCGCGCGATTTCCACCCTGAAGATACGGTTGTTGATGTCGCCGGTGTCAAGGTCGGGCAGGGATGTCGCCCGGTCGTCGTCGGCGGCCCTTGCGCGGTGGAGAGTCTGGAACAAATCGTAAAGACCGCTCTCTTCGTGAAGAAGTGCGGAGGAGATATGCTGCGGGGCGGAGCTTTCAAGCCGCGCACCGGACCGCACACTTTTCAGGGGCTGCGTGAGGAGGGGCTTAAGCTGCTGGCGATTGCCGGAAAAGAGAGCGGCCTGCCGATCGTCACCGAAGTCATGAGCCCGGACAATGTCGGACTGGTCGCCGAGTATGCCGATCTGCTCCAGGTTGGCGCCCGCAACATGCAGAACTTTGACCTGTTGCGCGAGGTGGGGAGAATCAGGAAACCGGTGCTGCTGAAGCGGGGCATGAGCGCCACGGTTGAAGAATTTCTCGCTGCGGCCGAATACATCCTTGCCGAAGGGAACAGTCAGGTCATCCTCTGTGAGCGGGGCATTCGCACCTTTGAGACCGCTACGCGCAATACTCTGGACCTTTCGATCGTGCCGCTGATCAAGGAACTGTCGCATCTCCCGATCATGGTCGATCCGTCCCATGCAACCGGCAAGCGCTCGCTGGTTTCACCGATGGCCAAGGCCGCACTGGTTGCCGGAGCCGATGGTGTACTCGTTGAAGTCCACCCCGAACCGGAGAAGGCGCTTTCAGATGGACCCCAGTCGCTGACCTTCCCTGGGTTTGAGCAGATGATGAATGAAATCAGCCGGTTGACTCTTTTTCTGGGGAGCCGGTGACTGCGTATACAAAACCCTTGATATGTCAGACTCATCGGAGTAATAATTGATCGAAGCTTAGTTCTCTCTACCCTGCCCGTTAGTTGATGCGCCCGGGCGGAATGCTAAATAAAACGGGGGTCGTTCCCTGCTGTGGTGTGCTGCCTTCAGTACGCGGGTCTGCCTGAAACAGTATATTGGCTCCCACAATTAAGGAACTCGCCGGAGGCCCTTAAAACCGACGACAGGGTGGAGAGAATGTAAAAGAGGGGATACCGAAAGGTGTCCCCTCTTTTTGTCACGGAGTTTTCGTCCTGAAACTCCGTGGGATGAGAAACGGTTACGCCTTCAGCTTGAGTGCGATACGCGCCACATGAGCGCCCTGAAAACGTGCTCCGGCCAGTTCGTTCTCGCTCGGCATCCGCTCCCCCTGCCCGCCGGCAATGGTAGATGCGCCGTAGGGGCTGCAGCCGGTGACTTCTGAAAACCCCATCTGCCCGGCAAAGGAGTAGGGGAGACCGATGACAATCATCCCTTGGTGCAGCAGCGTCGTGTGAAAACTGAGGATCGTTGATTCCTGGCCGCCATGCTGGGTGGCCGAGCTGCAGAAGACACTTGCGGGTTTACCGATCAGGGACCCTTTCATCCAGAGACCTCCGGTTGCATCAAGAAACTGCCTCATCTGACCGCACATGTTGCCGAAGCGGGTCGGAGTCCCGAAGATAACGGCATCGGCTTCGGCCAGATCATTCACCGTTGCCACCGGTAAATGAGCCATTCCCTTCTGGGCGTCCAACGCCCCCATCATTCCCAAGACCTCGTCCGACAGGGTTTCCGGCACGCGCTTGATGGTTGCTTCACAGCCGGCAACCTCACGTACACCTGCCGCTACCGCCTCGGCCATTTTGTAGATGTGGCCATACATACTGTACTGAATGATCGTAATTTTACACATGGCTTACTCCTCCTTTAACAGTTAATGCGGGATTGGCCAGCTTTTGTATCGGGAACGATTGTAACACAGATCTTTGACAAGTAAACAGGACCGATTATGTCCTTTGCGGGGGTTTCGCATAGCCTCAGCTGTTACCGTTGACAAAAAATAAAGCCGCATAAAAAAACGTCGGCTATCTGGTTTTTTTAGAAGGATTGGTTTATAATCAGCCCTTTCTATCTCATGTAGACTCCCTGTTGCCAAACAGTCAGGTCGCCGTCTTCAACACAGGCCGCAAAAATGTCCCTTCATTCCCATATCAGCGACTACAGCCGCTACTTCTGCCCGAGGCAGAAGGTCTATCTGGTAAACATGTCTGCGGAGCGCGACAACGATATTTACGAGTCGCTGAGCGGTGTAGTCACCTCCAGCAGCATGGATTCACTTGAGCTCATGATCGCTCACGGCGGAAACGGTACGCATGGCGATGATGCAGGAAAAACAACCTATAAGTTGACAAGCGAGGCGCTGGGGAGCGGTATCCAGGCTCTGGCCGATCTGACCGGCATCGTCTCCGGAAATATCTTTCAATTCCGCATACACGGCACGCTGGAGATGTTCCAGCGCCGCGTCGTGCCTCGAATTGAATTCACGGCACGAATTTACCAGAGGTGTGGAAATTACCCGCTCGTATTTTTCAGAAATGAGTGGAAGCGGGTCATGGATCATCAGCGCACTAATGGTGTGTTGCCGAGGCTGGTTCTGAAGGAGACCGAAATCAACCTGAGCGCCGGCGGGATCGGGTTTACGGTTGATTCAGAAAATCGGCCGACGCCGCTCTCCATGTTATTTGTCGAGCTGGGTGAGGGCCTGCCTGTCTGTGCGCTGGCAGAGATCATCTGGGAACAGAAAGTGGGTGAAAGCCGGCGCTACGGATTCCGCTTTATTTGTATCCTCAAAGCCGACCAGGAGCGCATCAACAGCTTTATTGGCGGATCGCTGAAGAAAAGTGGCGGGACCCACCTGGACTACACGCGCAACTGGGTGTTGGTGGATAAGATGGCTGCTGATGACAGCAATCCCCGGTGACGGTTTGACAGTTGATGCAGGGGGCGTTTAAGGCCTCCCGATACTGATACGTTTTTTCTATCGCCACAGCGCATACAAGTTCAGCTGCAATGTCTCCGATACTCCCCGCTAAAACAGACCGGGAAAAAGGTGAAAAGGATAATTGTACCCATGCCGAATAAGCCGGCTTTTCCGATACGGGTGTTCTACGACGGCTCTTGTTCCGTCTGTGCCGCGGAGATTGAACACTATCTGAGCCGGAACCATGGCGGCAGGCTGCAGGGTGTGGACATAAGCGCTCCGGACTTTGATCCGGAGCCGTTCCGGATACCGTTGGCCGCATTCATGTATGAGCTGCATGCGATGGACACGAATGGCCGGATATATCGGGGCGTTGAGGCGTTCTGGGCCATCTGGCAGGCGTTTCCTGATTCAACACTCTACGGCATGATGGGTGACATCATTACCATGCCGCTGGTCAACCCAGTCGCCCGCCTGCTCTACAAGTGCTTTGCGCGTATTCGAACATACCTGCCGAAGAGGCACAGCTGCGGCGGCGGAACCTGCCGGATAAACAGGAAGTGATCTGAAGGCATTGTCTTCGAGTTGTGAGGATTATGGGGTATGTTCAGGTCGTCCATGTGAGCCGCTTGCGGTATGGATTTACAAACTATTTTTCAGTCACACCTTTTTAAATTGCCGTAGCGCGTCCTTGCCGACCCAGCCCGTGCCGCGCGATTACATCCCGGCCAGCACAAAAAAACAGGAGGTAGCACATATGATTCCGGAAAAATTGCGGGAAGTTCTGAAGAATGATGGGGTGGTTGCCATTGCAACATTGGGACAGGATGGGCCGCATATGGTCAACACCTGGAACAGTTACATACAAATAACAGATGATGGACGCTTGTTGATACCCGCCGGTTATATGCAGCGGACCGAGGCAAACATCGCCTTTAACAGCAGCGTGTTGATCACATTGGGCAGCAGCAAGGTAGCCGGAAAGATCGGCCCCGGCACCGGTTTCCTGATCAAGGGAACAGCTGCTTTTATAACCTCCGGTGTGGATTTCGATGTGATCAAGAAAAAATTCGTATGGGCACGGGCAGCATTGGCCGTTACCATTGCCTCCGCCACCCAGACCCTATAAATCGCCGATCATTGCGCTTGCCTCTCACCCGACCGGGCTGTAGGGTGCTAATTCCAGCAACCCCGGGCTCCTTTCCGGCTTGAAAATTTTATGCGGCTCTGCTGATTCCGAACCTTGATGGCTCCGGTTGTTGTGGCAGCGGGCCGCCTCAGTGAATAAAGCCCATATAGATTTTTTCCTCCCTCGCCGGCGGTGCAACCGTCCCTTTCCCGTTTTCAACCAGTTTCATCAGCCATGCCATGTTCCTGCCCAGCACCCTCATGATCTGTACCCCCTCCTCGTCCTGCGTCACTTCTCCCGGACCGGTTCCGTGGATCACGTTCCAATAGCTGGACGTGGGCATCAGCATCTCGGAATAGCAAAGGAAATTATTCAATTGATCAAATGTCGGCAGGCCGCCCGAACGCCGTACCGCAACCACCGACGCGCCGACCTTGTGGCGGAGCATGCCGTTGTTGACGCTGGTCACGTAGAAGGCCCGGTCCAGGAACGATTTCATGGTTCCACCCATCGCTGCGTAATGGACCGGGGATCCCAAAATTATTCCGTCGGCCCCCTTCATTTTCTGAATCCACCCGTTGACCTCGTCTCCGGGAAGCACACACTGCTCATTTTTGTTTTTTACACACTGGCCGCATGCAGTGCAGCCTCTGATGACCTTATTGCCGACGTGGATGATTTCCGTCTCAATCCCTTCCCGTTCAAGTTCAGCGGTAACCATTTTCAATGCATGAAACGTATTGCCTTCTCTGTTGGGACTGCCATTAAATGCCACCGTTTTCATAGTGTCTTCCTCCCGTGTGTGAGTAGCCTGCAATGACGCGTTTTTTTTATTCCTGAACGTGTGCGCTATATTCAGCCCGGATGGGTCATGCGCGGGAAAAGGGGGAACCTGATCCGGAATGCTCCGATGCCGAGCCGCTGCACCGTTTCGAGTGCCAGTTGCAGGCTGCGGGCGTTGTGCAGGCAGATTTCCGACAGCTTGAGCAGTTGGCGATCACGGGGAAACGCTGACAGGGTTTTAACGGTTGTTGTCCGGAATGAAACCGCTTCATCTTTAAACAGACAGCAGAGGCCGAAACGGAGCACGGTAAACCTCATTTCATTTTAAGTCGGATTGTTGATCTAGTGGTACATTCTGAGAGTCGGGATTATTGCCTTTCTGCGTCAAGCGAGCGACGGACGGCTTCATCATACGACGTCAACTGCAGCGGAATAAGGGTGCGGATGGCGTGTTCCCGGCAGATCACCTCGTTTTTGAGCCCTTCAATCAGCGGCATCGAAACCGAGGGGGGCACCGGCGTGATAAACCCGACCCAGTAGGATGACAGGCGGGGAGTCAGTACCGGCACCGGCAGAATGTAGAGTGACCGCCCCCTGATGCGTCCGAACCGCTCCATCATCTCCTTATAGGTCAGTATGTCCGGACCGCCGATATCGAATGTCTTGCCGGTCGTACGCTCATCCTTCAGGCAGCCGACCAGATAGCTGATCACGTCTTCGACTGCAATCGGCTGGCAGCGCGTCGTAACCCAGCGCGGGGCGATCATGACCGGCAACCGTTCGACCAGCGCCTTGACCATTTCGAACGAGGCTCCGCCGGCGCCGATGATGATCGCTGCCCGCAGAAAGGTCGTGGCAAACGTCCCTGATCGAAGGATATCCGCTACTTCCAGTCGGCTTTTCAAATGTTCGGAAAGGTCATCGCCGGTCTCCCCCAGTCCCCCCAGGTAGATAACCCGCCGGACACCCGCCTTTTCGGCGGCACGGACAAAATTTCCGGCGGCTTCACGGTCGCGACGCTCAAAGCCGGCCCGTCCTCCCGCCATGGCGTGTACCAGATAATAGGCCGTATCGACACCATCCAGTGCTTTTGGCAGCGTAGCCGGTTCCAGCAGGTCTCCCCGGATGGTTTCGATGGTGCGGTCAGGGCCCCCGGCTGATGTTCGCACCATGCAGCGCACCTGCACATCTTCGGCGAGAAGCGCTTTTGTCAGCAGGCGGCCTATAAAGCCGCCCGCTCCGGTCACCAGTACTCTTTTGGGGTTCATTATGTTTCCTCCGTTGTACGGAATTGGCTGTGAATCCCTTGCATACGGCAGCGGTTCCGGCACATAATCGGGCTGTTCATAGGTTCGCATAAATCTTTCCACATCCCGTTTAATGTATATATACAGAGGACATAGCGCCGGAATTTGCTATTATAACGGAGTCTGGTGCTATTATCATGGTATTTTACCGGGGAAGCGTCATGACGTTATATTCAAGAAGGGGGTACCATGCCGGAAAACCTGTTGATTCGATCGGTTGACCTGAGAATCGGCTCGCTGGAGGAGTACAATCGCCGTCAGAAGGAAAAGGCGGCGCAGCAGCACACAAAGCAGAAGCCTCGTCCTTGTATCACTATCTCACGCGAGTTCGGGTGCGAAGGGTCTTCCGTTGCAGAGCGTTTGCGTGAGATTATGATGCAGAGAACAGGTGACGAATGGGCGCTGATAGACAAGGGTGTCCTGGAGGAGGTCGCGCGGCGCCATAATATCCCGGAGGAGATTCTGCAGAGTCTGGGAGAGGGCAGCCATATCCTTACCGATGTTCTGGCAACATTCTCGCCGCGCTGGAAGAGCGACCAGGATTGTTTCAGGCTTCTCTCCCGCCATGTCGCCGCGCTAGCGGAACAGGGAAACGTCATCGTCGTCGATCTGGGGGGCGCCGTTATCACCCGGCATATCGAACATTCCTGCCACTTCAGGATATTTGGTTCCGATTCTTTCAAAACAGCCACGCTCGCCCGCCGGTTAGGTATCGAGACGGAGGCTGCAGAAAAACGTATGCAGCGGGAGCAGGAATCGTGCGATCATTTCAGCAAGATGTTTCTCGATCAGGATGAACACGATCCGGCACTCTACGATTTGCTGTTCAATAACGATCGTATCACGCCGGGCGCAATTGCCCATACGATCGCCGATTTTGTCTGTGCCGGATATGGAGAACGAAGGATATGAC
>JBAVTM010000377.1:0-4596 GCA_049696195.1 Desulfuromonadaceae bacterium
CTCTTTTGGCGGAATATGCCAGGCTGCTTCAAAGCCGCGAAAATGGTCGACACGGACAATATCGAAGAGCTCAAACATCGAACTGAAGCGGTCGATCCACCACCGATACCCCTTTTGTTCCATGACATCCCAGTCATAGAGCGGGTTGCCCCAAAACTGTCCGGTGGCACTGAAATAATCGGGAGGGACTCCGGCGACGACCGTCGGCTTGCCTCTCGAATCCAGGAGAAAGAGATCACGGTGACTCCATACATCGGCAGAGTCGTGGGCTACAAAAATGGGAATATCTCCGATGATTGCAATACCGCGCTCGTTGGCATAGCTGCGCAGCTTTCTCCATTGCCGTAAAAACTGCCACTGCAGATATTTTTGCACTGCGACTTCATAGCCGAATTTCCCCGAACAGTCCTGATGAGATTCCTGAGCGATGTACGACGCTTCTTCAGGCCACAGGATCCAGCTCTTTCCGTGGTAGCGCCGTTTCAGCGCCATGAAGAGAGCATAGTCATTCAGCCAGGGGGTTGTGTCGCAGAAATGCCGGAACTCATGCATACGAGGCGTATTCTTTGCCGCCAGAAAGGTTGAGGCGGCCTGATACAACAGCTCCGTTTTAGGCCCGGCGACAGCGCTAAAATCAACGTGGTTCCCGGCATACCGGACAATGTCGGGAATGGTGGCAAGGTCTCCTTCGTTGACAATCTGTTCCAGATTGATCAGAAGCGGATTGCCGCCGAAAGCGGTAAAGGCGGAATAGGGAGAATTGCCGCACGCAGGGGGCGACAGGGGAAGCACCTGCCAGTATGACATACCCATGGCGGACAGCAGGTCGATAAAGCGCCGGGCATCTTCCCCCAGCGTGCCTATGCCGCCTGTGCCCGGAAGTGACGTCGGGTGCAAGAGTATTCCGCAGCCACGTTTATTCAGCATCCGAACTCCCTGGAATTATTTTCAGCATCATAACACGCCTCATTTCCTGATTTATCTCATGTTCAGGCTGTTTCGCCGGTGCGGTCGACCCGTTCCAGCAGCGCCACCGGATAAACCGAGAGTATGTCTTTAAGAGCAAGGCTCAGCCGCCCTTCCTGTTGATCCAGTTTCAGGACTTCCCCGGTAAAAACATTGCGATAGCAGCTTGAAGCCGTATCAAACGGTTGAATTACCCGGGTATCCTGCCATACGTCCTGCCCCAGCGGCAGACTGCCGTTGCCCGCCATCAGGCGGCTGCATAAACGGGGCACCACCACCAGTACCGAGCTGTCATTGACTGAACGTTCAAATGCGCAGACATGATCAATGCAGGCACCTTCCACCTCAAGTGGCAGATACCGTCCGGATTCGAACAGTTCGCGGTTATCCCGGCGAAAGCCCAGCGCCTTCCAGGTCAGGTGCATCTTTATGCGGCCGTCGTTACGGGCCGCAACAACCTCGCGAGCCGTTTCCAGGGACCCTGCCGTTGATTCCATTCGAATAAGTTCATCCAGATACTTTTCCCTTACACGGTAATCGACCGGACGGCGGTTGTCAGGATCGACCAGGCTGAAATCCCACAGTTCATTCCCCTGGTAGATATCAGGGATTCCCGGCGAGGTGATCTTGAGGAGGGTCTGGGAAAGGGAGTTGAATATGCCGCAGGCCGCAGTCAATTTTTGAAATGATTCAAAATCATGCAGAAAATTGTTGTCGGGTGAATCTTTCAGGATCGAATCGATGAAATACAGCACTGCGTCCTCACGCAATGAGTTGGGGTTGATCCAGCTTGTATGCACTTTGGCCTCCCGCATGGCCTTCAACATGTACTCCTTGATCCTGTTGCGGAATTTTGAAAACCCGTCCTCGTCCGGATTGCAGAATGGCCATGTTCCCACCAGCGTCTGATAGAGCAGGTACTCTTCATTACGGCTCGGTACGGGTTTGCCGTCGACGATCATTTTGAGTTTGCGGTTCAGGCGGCTCCAGCGGGAAAGCCCCACCCTCCATAGTTCAGGGATCTCCGAAAGCACGTTGATCCTGGCCCGGACATCCTCACTCCGTTTGGTATCATGGGTTGATGTAGCCAGCATTGCCAGTGGCCGGCTTTTGCACCGTTCGATATTCTGGCCATGGAATGCCTCCTGGGTAATGCCAAAACGCTCCGGGCTCCCCCCCACCTCGTTCAGCGAAACAAGCCGATTATACAGGTAAAATGCGGTATCTTCGACCCCCTTGGCCATGACCGGGCCGGTGATCTGCTGAAAGCGCATCACAAAATCGAGCCATGATTGCTTGTGTTCGTCAAGCATAACGTCAGGGAAACGGAGCGACAGAACATCCCGGACAAAATCGAAAACCGATGCACTAATGGCCGGGTTCTGGCGCTTTGCCCGGCCGGTCGCCGCTTCAATGTACTGACGGTCCCGTTCCGGGACTTCAAAACTGTTGATGTAGGTCCGATAAACCGGGAAATAGGCGATCACCTCCACAATCGACTTGATCAGGCTGTTAAGGGTGAAATCCCGCGTATGCCGGTTCTGTTCGGAAATCCTGTTCAGGTAGTGTCCCAGCGTGTTGATTTCGCTCGACATGGAGACCTGCATGACAAGTTTCTTCTTGTCGTAAACTGTAGCCTGAAAGTCTATGCGGTGACCCATGAAGCGCGTATATAGAGTTTCAAATACCTTGGCGTTCGAGGTATCCACAAACAGGCCGTTTACCTGAATGGCAAAATCGTACCCGGTCGTACTGAAAACCTGCCAGTTGTCCGGCAACTTCTCGGCTTTGATGAGTATTTTTTCTCCGATTATGTAGAACGGCTTGTACGAAGGGTCTGCGGCCACTACCCGGGCATATTTCTCCCGTGCCGCTTCTTCACTCTCCTCATTTCCGTTTTCCGCAGGCTGCCCCTCTTCGAGGGCGCCGCCGTACATCCTGATGAAGCAGCCTGATTGCAGCCGCCTGATATAATCTTCCGGGTCCAGCAATCCATCGGCGTGATCAACCCGTAAACCGTTGATCATCCCGGTCTCCACAAGCTTGAAGATAAGACGGTGAGTCTCTTCGAAGACGGCCGGGTCCTCCACCCTGATGGCGCCGAGTGAATTGATATCAAAGAACCTGCGGAAGTTGATCTCTTCTGTCGCGACGCGCCAATGGGAAATGCGATAGACCTGCTCCCGAAGAAGCGCGTCCAGCATGTCAAAACTTTGCGGATCCCCCTTTGTTCCGTTGAATATTGCCACGTTGCCGTCAATGAACGCCCCGATCGCACTGCTGTTTTGATACAGGCTCCAGAGGCGCCGTTTGACGACCTCCTTTTCCCGGTAGCGCTCCTCGATCCGCTCGGAATTTTGCTCCGTAGTGGGGGGAAGGTGAACGAGCGCCGTTATGATGCTCATAAGTTCCTGAAACTGGGGGGCGGCAGCAGACAGTTCCCGTTCCAGATCATCGATACGAAGCGTCAGGATCTGATTGTAGGTCTTCGGAACGATTGGCAGTTTGTGGTCATGGTAGCAGACGAAAAAAGAGCCTTCTTCAAAAGAGAGAACCAATTCGCCGCTTTCGAGCACCGCACCGTACTGGCCGCCCAGGATCGGAATCAGGATTCTATTCTCCAGCTCTTTCTTGACCGGGTGCCAGTCTATATCGAAAAAACCTGCATAGAGTGAGCTCGGGCCATTTTCCAGCACATCCATCCAGAAGGCATTCCCCTGCCCCTCGATGCACATATGGTTAGGTACGATATCCAGGATCTGTCCCATATCGTTTTTCTTCAATTCGCCGACCAGTGCCTCGAATTCGTCCCCGGTGCCGATCTCCGGATTCAGGCTGTTCTGGTCCAGTACGTCGTACCCGTGAAGGCTGCCCACGCTCGCCTTGAAGTAGGGTGATGCGTAGATGTCGCTGATGCCAAGGCGGTGCAGATAGGAAACGATCTCCCCGGCGTCGCTGAAGCGGAAACCGGAATTGAACTGCAGCCGGTAGGTTGCTGCCGGTATTCTGAGCCCCTTGCCGTTCATTTATTTTCCTTTGCCGTTGCCAGCATGGCGGGAGTGTTGAAAAAGAGCAGTTGCCCCAGATTTCTGACCGCTTCGCTCCAGGTATTCCCGCTGGCTGGTCCTCCGGTGTCAGAGTGAATATCCGCAGTACGGGATTGCAGCATGTCCCAATAGATGTTCTGTGTCTGCCAGAGATTCACCTCTACCGGGAGAGCCGCTATCGATTCAACCAGATGAAGGACCTCGTCAACCAGCTGGGAACTCTCCGGCTCCTCCCGCAGAGCGGTCATCGCTCCTTCCAGTCTGCGGCGGATGATAAATTCAAGAGTCACAGTATCCACATCAATATTCCAGTTATTGATCTCGTCGATATCCTCCCCGAGGCTGCCCAAGTCGACCGTTTCCGAGGCGAACATCTTTTGCAGCTTGAGATTGAGCGCTGTCTCGGCAGTAGTCATGAAGCGGTGCGGAACCGGCATACCGGTTTCCCGCAGAAAGCCCATCAGGCTTTTGCTGTTTTCGTATAGGGTTATGAACTTGTCCTCAAACTCCTGGAGCGTGCCGGAGATGATGAGATTCAGGATATGACGCTGTTCATCCCGAAAAAGGTCCTTTATGGAGTAAT